>NZ_JADYWN010000017.1:0-73103 GCF_015864805.1 Pseudoalteromonas sp. NZS127
GGTCAGTTGTTTGTAATGTCTCATTGTAAAATCTCTTGCCTGAGAAAAAGCAGTTAGCTTATGAGCAACTGACCACTTAATCTAGCCAAAACAAGTTATGCACTTACAATTTGAATCTAGGTTATTATTTTTAACCTAATGGCTGATCATTGCAATCTTAGTATTGTTTTAATGCTTACTAATATTAATTATACCTTAGAGTATGAGTAATTAAGCCTCTACTAAGCTGCATTTAAAAACACAAAAATGCTATGATAGCTGCAATTACTTGCCATTTAAGCTATTAAAATGTATCGATTATTTGAGCGCATTACTAAGCCGTTCCCACAAGATAAACCAACGCAGCCACCTAACACGCTGCTTGCGTTTTGTCTTCATTACACCAAAGGCATGGGGCTGTCGCTAGCACTACTCTCGTTAAGTGCCGCCTTGCTCGCTATTTTAGAAGTATCGCTATTTAGCTATATGGGGCAACTAGTTGATTGGCTGGCAATTTATACACCACAAACACTCTTTGTAGAGCAGCAGTCCGAGCTGACAAAAATGGCCCTTATGCTCCTTGTGGTGCTGCCTGTAGTGGTGTTTTTTCATTCTGCAATTTTGCACCAGGCATTACTGGGCAATTACCCCATGTCGATTCGCTGGTTAGCACATAGATATTTATTGCGCCAAAGTGTTAGTTTTTATCAAAATGAATTTGCCGGACGCATCGCCACCAAGGTATTACAAACCTCTCTGGCTGTGCGCGAAGCTGTAACAAAACTACTCGATGTATTAATGTACATAATCGTTTATTTTGGCTCTATGTTGTTTTTAGTAGCCGAGGCCGATTGGCGCTTAATGTTACCCTTACTTGTTTGGCTTGTTTTGTATATTTGCATTCAACTTTACTTTGTACCGCGTCTTAAAAAAGTGGCTACCTCACAAGCCGATGCCCGCTCAGAAATGACCGGCCGCATTGTCGACAGCTACACTAATATTGCTACCATTAAACTATTTTCGTACACCCAACGCGAAGAAGAATACGCAAAACAAAGTATGGATGTTTTTTTACAGCCGGTGTACAAGCAAATGCGTTTAGTTACCAGCCTCAACTTTGTTATTCAAACTTTAAATTACTTATTAGTGTTTTCGGTCACTGCGGTATCACTTTACTTGTGGTCGCTAAGTGCCATTAGCGCAGGAGCAATTGCCGTTGCGATAAGTTTAGCCCTTAGATTAAACGGCATGGCGCAGTGGATCATGTGGGAAATAAGCAGCTTATTTGAAAATATTGGCACCGTGGCCGATGGCATGCAAACCCTCTCTAACCCAATTGCAGTAGCCGATAAACCCAATGCCAGCACTCTTAACGTTAGCCAAGGTGCAATTGAATTTAACAATGTGCACTTTAACTACGGCAAAGCAGCAAGTGAAACGCTGCGTGGCCCGGTTATTAACGGTTTAAACTTAAATATTAAAGCCGGTGAAAAAATTGGCTTAGTGGGTCGCTCTGGCGCGGGTAAATCAACGCTAGTTAATTTACTACTACGCTTTTACGACACCGACTCTGGCAGTATAAAAATTGACGGCCAAAACATTACCGATGTGAGCCAAGAAAGCTTACGCCGTTACATTGCCATGGTAACTCAAGACACTTCCCTGCTGCACCGCTCAGTAAAAGACAACATTTTATACGGCAGACCAGATGCCACTGAAGCCGAAATGATCGATGCCACCAAGCAAGCTAAAGCGCTAGAGTTTGTAACCGACTTAGTTGATAGCAAAGGTAATAAAGGCTTTGACGCGCAAGTAGGCGAACGTGGCGTTACCTTATCGGGTGGGCAGCGCCAACGTATTGCTATTGCGCGTGTACTGCTTAAAAACGCCCCTATTCTCATACTCGACGAAGCCACCAGCGCGCTTGATTCAGAAGTAGAAGCTGCTATTCAAGCAAGTCTTGATGATTTAATGACAGATAAAACAGTAATTGCTATTGCTCACAGGCTATCAACCATAGCGCAAATGGACAGGCTTATCGTACTTGATAACGGCGGTGTTGTTGAGCAAGGCACACATGATGAGTTAATAGCTAAGAATGGGATTTACGCTGCACTTTGGGCACATCAAACAGGTGGGTTTATTGGCGTTGAATAGTTTTTTTAAGTATTAACAACAAACTTAAAATATTAAACCATAACGAAAAATGCGTTATGGTTTAATATTGTTTTATTACGTGCTAGCTCGCTTTACTTTTTTCTATGGTGTGAGTAGCCGATAATTCTAAAAAGTATTCTAATGAATCATCAAGTACATCTAACCACGGCACAGGAAGCTCAGGTGCCAAGGTATTTGTTAAAGTAGAGCGATACGCTTTTTCTCTAAAACACATAATGTCTTGTTGTTTATCTTTTTGCCATTCTTTGAGAATATCTGCCTGTTTTTCAACTGCAAATTCAGGGTAATCTGTGGCATTAGTTAAATCACGAATATACGCTGCTTGATAATCAATAGAGCCTTCAACATTCGTTACTTCATCGTACTTAGCTAACCAATTTTTTTCATCTTCTTGTCGTGCTGCTAATGCTGGTATTTTTATTCTGTCTAAAATTTCGTCGCGTACATACCATGCTTGCGCATCAAACATATTAAAAGTGAAGTACTGATCTTGCATGCCTAAATAAACTAACTTAGGGTTTGGCTGCCAAAAAACACCCTTATACAAGTTTGCCGGATACAAACAGTTATGTGTTTGTAAACGTAGTTCGTCAGGTAAAAATGGAAAATGAAATAAATACCCAGTACACATAATCACAGCATCAAAGCGCTTACTAGTGCCATCTATAAAATGCGCAATGTCCCCTTCAAAGTGGGTCACAAGTGGCATTTCTGCAATGCCGTCTGGCCAATTATAGCCAAGTGCTTTAGTACGGTAGCTTATAGTTACCGATTTAGCGCCATACTTATAACACTGCGTACCTATATCTTCGGCAGAATAGCTACTGCCTATAAGTAAAACTTCTGAATCTTTAAATTCTAGCGCATCTCTAAAGTCATGAGCATGTAATACTCGACCAGAATACTCTTCTAGCCCTTCAAAATAAGGCATGTTTGGTGTAGAGAAATGACCTGTAGCAACAATAACATAATCAAACTCATTCACTTCCTGCTCGCCGGTTTTATGGTTCATAACCGTTACAGTAAACATTTGTGTTTCGTCGTCAAATGTAACCCAACGAACCGGGCACTCAAAGCGAATGTATTTACGAATATCTTGCTTGTTAATACGCCCCATTATGTAGTCTTTAAGCACTTCACGAGGGGGATACGAAGGAATAGGTCTACCAAAATGTTCTTCAAAAGAATAATCAGCAAATTCTAAGCATTCTTTTGGTCCGTTAGACCAAAGATAACGATACATACTGCCATGTACCGGCTCACCATTTCTGTCTAGCCCAGTGCGCCATGTATAGTTCCACATGCCACCAATATCATTTTGTTTTTCGTAACAAACAACTTCCGGTAAATTCTCAATACCGGCTAAACGAGCTGCTTCAAATGCACGTAATTGTGCCAAACCGCTTGGACCTGCGCCCAAAATAGCAATTTTTTTCATTATAAAAGTCGACTCCTAATAGCTAATACGAGCCTTACTATAACATTTTTTCATGCAAATTATTTGCCACAATAAAAATAAATCCTTTTTTATAACATTTACCTTTAAAAAAACATAAAATAAATCAATATTTTATTAACTAGCCGTCTATTATCACCGCAACTTATTTGGCTTAAAAAATTTAATCAGTAAGCACTCAGCCATTAGTTTATAACAGCTTAAATTTAAGTAATAAAAAAAGCGAAGATGCTGTTTATGCTCCTTCGCTTTTACTACCATTAAATACTTAAATTAAAGCTTTATAGTATTATTACTATGATAAAAAATAGCTTATAGGCGTTTGCTGGTATCTTTAAAATAATGATGCGTTAAGCCATAAGTGCAGCATTATGCTGGCCCCGTAACCTAACGCAATCACAGGCGTCCACTTTAGGTGACCAAAAAAAGTATAGTAGCCGCGTGCTTGCCCCATTAATGCCACTCCCGCAGCCGAGCCAATCGAGAGTAAACTACCGCCTACCCCCGCAGTTAATGTGATCAGCAACCATTGCCCATGCGACATTTCAGGATCCATAGATAACACCGCAAACATAACCGGTATATTATCGATCACTGCAGAAATCACCCCAAGAAAAACATTTGCCGTTGTAGTAGACCAATTGCCGTATAGCATCTCAGACATAAAGTTTAAATAACCTAAAAACCCTAAGCCACCCACGCACATAACAATACCGTAAAAAAATAATAACGTGTCCCACTCTGCCCGTTGCACTCTACTAAATACGTCAAATGGTACAACACTGCCTAGTTTAGCTAATCGTTCTTGATCGCCCAACTGCTCTGCATGGGCTCTTTTACGAGCCAGTGATCCTGGTAAAGTCATTCTTAAAAAATAACCAAAAAACTGTAAATAGCCTAGCCCCATCATCATACCTAATACTGGTGGCAGGTTTAAAAAGCTATGGCAAGCAACGGCAGTGGCTATGGTAAGTAAAAACAACACTAATATTCGCACTGCGCCGCGTTTTAGCTCAACCGCTTCGTATTGTGCGGTTGGGTGCTTATCGGCGACATAAAAGCTCATAATGGCTGCGGGCACTAAGTAATTAACTAAAGCAGGTAAAAACAGCACTAAAAACTCGTTAAAATGCACCAATCCAGCTTGCCACACCATTAGCGTGGTTATGTCGCCAAAGGGGCTAAATGCGCCGCCTGCATTAGCCGCAATAACAATATTAATACAGCTGATGTTTATAAATGGCTTATCACCTTCGGCAACTTTCATTACCACTGCACACATTAATAACGCGGTGGTAAGGTTGTCGGCAATCGGAGAGATAAAAAATGCTAAAAAACCGGTTATCCAAAATAAATTTTTATAGTTAAAGCCTTTACGGATCATCCAAGCGCGCAATGCATCAAATACTCCTCTTTCTTCTAGCGCATTTATGTAGGTCATAGCGACCAGTAAAAAGAGCATAAGCTCAGCAAACTCAAGTAAATTATGCCTAAATGCAGTTTCGGTAAGTTCAGTAATATCATGGCTAACGTAATAGGCACCTATTAATATCCAAATTAATCCTGCTGCAACCAATACTGGTTTCGACTTTCTTAAATGTAGCTTTTCCTCGAGCATAACCACGGTATAAGCAATTAAAAATATACCAATACATAACCAACCAATACTCGATGATGTTAAATCTAACTGCCCTTGCGCAGCCCAAACTGGCGAGCAAAAAAACAACATAGCAATACATACTATGTTGAACCCCCGTAGCAAATTCTTCATTTTACATTTCCTGTTTTAATTACATAAATCAGCTGGCTTTAATTACAATAAAGCAATTTATCTGCTTTATTGATACGCATTTTGGTGAGTATTTATTGGTTATTATTTTTTCACCACAATAAAATAGCACAGCATTACCAAGTGGCTATTGTACTGAGGTCTATATATGCATAGATGGTTGCTATATTGTAAATAGAGTGTGTGAATGGTGGTTGTGCAAGCTTTGACATTTATAGATTAATTATTTAAAATTCAATTGGTTATATTGTTTTTATTTAGTGCTTCGAAAGTAGTTTACAAAAAAACGAAGTTGCTATGTAAGCAACTTCGCTCTTGGTTAATTGTTGTTTGTTATTTAATTTGTATTAGGCAATTAACCTTAAACCTACCATTACTAGCATCACAACATTGGCAAGTACCCCAATTAAAAAGAAGTAGCTACGTGGGCTAGGATTTTTATTAGTAGCAATTGCGTAGTACAGCACCATATGAATTAATCGCGCAATAACGTATATCCATACACATAGTGCAAATATTGGGCTTTGATAATTTATTACAAAAGCAAACAACACTGTTCCTATAAATAACGCACTATTTTCAAGGGTATTGTGAAAAGTACGGTGTGCTCTAAATATAAAACTATCGTGAGATAAATCGTCACTTATTTTACCCGGCACTGCATTAGGCTGTTTTGCTTTACTAAAAGTTGCTACCGCCCACTGTACAAGCAACATAATTAAATACAGGTAAAACGCCAAATACGCCGAAAGTGCAATATTAGTCATAGTTAATTTCCTTGTTTTTATTAAAGATTATCAATTTTTAGATGTTTAACATTAATAACAGGCAAGTTTTAGGCCGAGTTTAATTATTTGATAGTTATACAAATAATTAAAGCTATCGTTTAAACTCAGTAATTTATTCCGACGTTTTTACATAAAAGCACTTAATACTTAAATTAAAAACCGTAAAAGTAATATTGCTAAACAAATATTCTTAGCAATATTAATCATTAAAATTATAGCCTACGACCTCAAAGTTAAAGTAACTATAACCACCCCATGGTCGGTACTTAAATCGTCTCGCTCAAATACTGGGTTAATTAAATGCCGATCGTAAGTGTTATAATCACTTACTTCAAAAAAGCTATCATGGTAGCTGGCATCAAATTCACTAGACAATAAAATATAGTCAAGCACTGAACTGCTCGCGCCATAATAATGGGTTGGCGTGCGTGGAGTTGCTGGCTTAGCCACATTATTTGCATCACCTTGCTCAATTATAACACTCACTATATCACCATCAACACGCAAGTCGTCTGTTGGTGCTTGTGGCTCAGCACTTGCCAATTGCGACTTTGTAAATAAGTCCCATGCATCATTTAAACAATATTTAGCAAGGTAAGTTTTAGCGTCAAAAGCAGAGGCAAAACGCAGTGTATTAGTAAGCATGTGGCTTAACACACCATCGGCTATGCTGTTATTAAAGTCGCCCATTAAAATCATAGGCTGCTGCGTAGCTTCGCGGCGCGCAATCATTTGTATCATTAATAATGTGGCTTCGCTGCCGCGCTGAATAGTTGATCCCCAGCCACCCGCTACATTCGCTTTTAAAATCTCAATTATGTTCTTTTCGGGCGAAAGTGCTTTATTGTGCTCATCAACCTCAATCATTGGGCGTTTAGATTTAAAATGCACCACATAACAATCGGTATTACCTATGTGCGGCAAAGTTACTGTGGCTCTTAATACCTTGCGGCTAAATGTAAAATCAGCACTAAGCCCAAGGGTAGCTACAAGTTCATTATCGTGCTGCACCGCAGCCACTTCAACAATAGGATATTTTGCGGCAATTGCCACTACGGGGCGTTTATAAATAAAGTCGTCAATCACCTCGGGCGTATCTACCACTGCAAAGTGCTCATAACCTTGCCCACGTACTAATTCTTGTAACGACTCAATACTAAACACTTCCTGAAAACCAATCACATCAGGTGCGTGCTCTGTTAAATAATCAATAACCCACTGCTGCTTTTTAGCCCACTGTTGCGCGGTATAAATTTTCTCAAACTCATAGTATGCATTGGGTGGCTCAAGGTAATTAAACAAGTTAAATGTGGCTATTTTTAGTTGAGTGTTTTTTATCAAAAGAGGTTCCACTGCTGTACATTTTAAAATAACAAACATCGCTGAGTTATTAGCCCTAATGCTTGCTTAAATGAATACGTAAAAGTATGTAATAGCAGTATACCCTATTGCTTATCGTTTTTAAGGCTTTAGGGGGGTGTTCAAAACCTGTGCTATTTCAGTAAATTAGTAAAAACAAGATCATACATGGTAAATCAATTCAATTTCATACATCAAACAATAGCATTACAAATTTAGCTGCTTACGTATTCGTACGCTTTATTTTTACCCTTGAGTATCGCTACGCGCTATTAAAACCAACCCCCCCCCCCTCATCTTTTACAAATATCTCCAAAAAGCACAGTGCCTATTTTATTACTGCTTTATTATGCTTATATGCAATGAGGTTGCAGTAACAACCTTTAAAACTACGCATTGAATAATTCTCAACTTACTATTTTAGCCCGTTATTTAGGCTATACTGCCCTTTCCATTACCAACAAACGCTATGTATTATGAACTACTCAAACTTTGGCACTAAATTTACACAACCCAACGGCATTACTCAGTTAATGGAAGACTTAGGCAGTGCTAAAAGCAGTAACAATCCTAATATTGTTATGCTTGGTGGCGGTAACCCTGCATTAGTACCACAAGTAAATGAGGTTTTTTTAAGTGAGTTACAAAAGCTCGTTGCCAGTAATAAAGTATCGCAAGTATTTGGCCTTTACGACGGCCCAACCGGTAACGACGAGTTTAGAGCTGCATTGGCAGGCCAACTAAGTAAAGAATATGCATGGGATATAAGTGCCAATAACGTAGCACTTGGTAATGGCAGCCAAGCTAACTTTTTTGTGCTGTTTAATATGTTTGCAGGCGAAATGCCTGATGGCAGCCATAAAAAGATTTTATTTCCCCTCGCGCCAGAATACGTAGGTTATGCCGACCAAGGTTTATCGGACGATATGTTTGTTGCCATAAAGCCCGATATCGAAATTTTAAATACCGGTAGCACATCTAAACAATTTAAATACGTTATTGATTTTAAAGCGGTTGAAAAAATATTAGCAAACGACAGCAGTATCAGCGCGCTGTGCGTATCGCGCCCTACCAATCCAACCGGTAATGTAATAACCGACGATGAAGTAAAACACCTTGATTTACTCGCTAAGCAATACAACATTCCACTCATTATAGATAACGCATATGGCGATCCATTCCCGGGCTGTATTTACACCGACGCAAACCTAACCTGGAACTCAAACATAATTTTATGTATGTCGCTTTCAAAGCTTGGCTTACCGGGTTTACGCAGCGGTATTGTGGTTGCAAACAATGAAATTATTAAAGCAATTGGCCGCGTAAATGGCAGCATGGTTTTATCGCCAAATAGTATAGGCCCAAGCTTAGTTACCCGTTTAATTAACGACGACGAACTACTGCCGCTGTGTCGTAATGTTGTGTTGCCTTTTTATCGTAATAAAGCACAAATAGCGATTGAACTGTTTGATGAAATATTTGCCGATATGAGTGTTTACTTGCATAAAGTTGAAGGCGCATTTTTTATGTGGCTGTGGTTTAAAGATGCAAAAATAACAAGCGAAACACTATACCAAAAGCTTAAAGAGCAAGATGTGTATGTAATTCCTGGACACAACTTTTTTATTGGCATTGACGATAGCTGGGCGCACAAGCACGAGTGTATTCGCATTAACTATGCAACCGATGAAGCAACACTACGCAAAGGTTTACAAACCATAAAGTATTTAATGGCGTAAATTAATGCTTATGCTATCTACGCTTTGGCTATAACTTAACATCCACTATAACGGCACGCTATTGAGCAAGTGTTGCCTTTATCCCTTATTTACCTCTGTAATACTGTACTCTTTTTGTGCGAACGCGCGCTATATTCTTTAAATTTATATATAAACTGTTATTCTACGCGACCTTTTTTACACGCTATTTACTAGCGGGTAGCATAAAAGGTAGTTCAGGCTGCAAACGCTTACTAAGTGGCAGTAATAAAACGCGCGCCCATACAGGTGCACACTTTAAACACCAACATACAGGTAAATTATGCGATTAGGACCAGGACTACTAGTCACCGCAGCCTTTATAGGACCAGGCACCATAACGACTGCTAGCGTAGCAGGTGCAAACTTTGGCTTTGCACTTATCTGGACATTACTTTTTTCAGTAATAGCCACTATATTATTACAATCTATGGCTGCTCGCCTTGGCGTAGCAACAGGCAAAGATCTTGCTCAAGCACTGCGCGCGCATATTCATACCCCAGTGCTTAAAATTCTCGCTAGCTTTTTGGTAATAAGCGCCATTGGAGTGGGCAGCGCCGCCTATGAAGCGGGTAACCTTAGTGGCGCTAGCATGGGTTTAATAAAGATATTTCCGACAATAAATGCGCAAATATGGACGCCGCTCATTGCTTTTATTAGCGCATTGTTACTGTACAGCGGAAAACATAAAGTGGTAGAAAACGCGCTCATTTTATTAGTGATTTTAATGAGCTTAGTGTTTATTTCTACTTTAGTTATGGCTGCTCCGCCTATAAGCAAAGTACTAGCGGGTTTTATTCCGACTATGCCTGAGGGCTCTGTTACCACTGTACTTGCACTGATTGGCACCACCATAGTACCTTATAATTTATTTTTGCATTCAGGAGTGCTCGCAGCAAAGTACAACAATAGTAGCGATAAACGTAAAATAATTAAGCAAACAAATATCGATACCAGCTTATCAATCACTTTAGGTGGAGTGATCACTTTGGCTATTTTATCTACCGCCTCGGTGGCTTTTTATGGTACCGACGCAGGTAAAGTTAGCGCAGCCAATATGGCTGTACAGCTTGAGCCATTATTAGGTGGCGCTGCCCATTACTTTTTTGCTATTGGTTTATTTGCTGCAGGTTTAACTAGTGCAATTACTGCTCCTTTAGCGGGAGCCTATGCAGTTTGCGGAATGCTTGGTTGGTCTAACAAAATGCAGAGTAGCCGTTTCAAATCGGTAGCATTAGTTATCTTATTGTTTGGCGCAGCTGTTGCCTCTTTGGGGTTAGATCCGGTTGCCGTGATCATTTTTGCCCAAGCTGCTAATGGCTTATTACTGCCTATTATTACTGTTTATTTACTCTGGTTGGTAAATCAAAAAGCGGTGATGGGCAATTACACCAATTCTGTGTTATTAAACCTTATCACTGTGCCTATATTACTGCTTATTTTTGGCTTAAGCAGCTACAAGCTGATTAGTTTGATTTTTTAATTAAACTAAAAACATCTAATTAAAAGCCACTGTTTATTAAAAACAGTGGCTTTTACCTTATTCACTATTATAAAAAACCTTACCTGTATCCTGCAGTAATTAAAATCAGATAATATTTGTTTTTGTTAAGCGTGAAAACACATAGCCACCGGCCGCACCTGCAAGTAATTGAGTGTAAAACCCCCAACCTCTTGCGCCCGCTATAATATGTATATTCATAATCGATTCAATGGCAATTAACACCATAGCAAATGCCACAATGCCAGCAATAACAAATAGCTGAGTACGGTATTTTTGAACCTTTTTATTAAGCTGCACCGTAACTAAAAAAGCGATGGCAAGTGCAATGGCAATAATAGCACCATAGGTAGGTAATAAGCCCAGCCAATCATCCAGTGTTAAACTAACACGGTCGCTAAAGCCCACTACAACACCTACATTAACTAATTGATTGACAACGTATTGGCTATGAAACAAGCTAGCAAGTGTGAATGTAAATAACCAAGAAACTAAAAATGAGGGCAATATACGTGTTAAAAATGACATGGTTATCTCAACTTAAAATAAAGTTTTTTTCTTATATAAGCCATGCTAGCAAAGGCTTACCCCGTAAACAATGTATCTCTTTTTTTACTCTGCTTTCGCTTTTTGCGTTTTCTGTTAATGCAGGCGCTGCGTTACCAAAAAAGCAATACAGTACAAAAACCCTTGCTACACAATTACAGTCTCCGTGGAGCATGGTTGAACTAGCAAACGGTACATGGTTAATTACAGAGCGCGATGGCCACGTAGTTATAATTAAAAATAATGCGCAATCAAGAGTAAAACTAAACCTAGAGGGCTTATACCTTGCAGGCCAAGGTGGCTTACTCGATATAGTATTATCGCCAGATTATAGCAATTCCAAAGAAGTAATTTTTACCTACGCCCAAGGCGATGCCAACGCAAACAGGCTTGTTGTTGCCAAAGCCACCTTTAATGGTACTCGTTTTTCAAAGCCGCAAATTATTTATAAAGTAGCTACCAATAAAAACACACCACAGCATTACGCTGGGCGCGCCCTTGTCCTACCCGACAATACGTTATTAGTTTCAACGGGCGATGGCTTTGACTTTAGAGAGCAAGCACAGGTTATTACCAGCCAGCTTGGTAAAATATTACGTATAAACTTAAACGGCAGTATTCCAACAGATAACCCATTTATTAACCATACAAATCCAAATGCCCATGCTGTTTACTCACTTGGTCATCGTAACCCTCAAGGCCTTGTATATGATTACGATACACAGCAAATTATTAGCCACGAACACGGCCCCGCAGGCGGCGACGAGCTAAACTACTTAACCGCAGGCACCAATTATGGCTGGCCAGTAATTACTTACGGTAGGGATTATTCGCAAGCGCGTATTTCACCTTTTACTCAATACCCAGGCATGCAAAAACCAAGTGTTAATTGGACGCCATCAATCGCCCCATCAGGCATGGCGTATTACGGCTCTAAGCACGCGGCTTTCCCTTCACTACAAAAACATGTGTTAATTACGACTTTGGTTGATAAAAAGCTCTACGCTGTAAATTTAGCTAATGGTGAATTTACCCAGTCTCATATATTCCCAGAGGCCACAGGCCGATTAAGGGATGTGTTTGTAACCACTGAGGGTAATGTAGCAATATTAACCGATGGGGAAGATGCAAAGCTGATGTTAGTTAAATCAAATTAGTTCACAAGAGGGTTAGGGAGACTTCGCTTTTAGGGGGGATAGCACCTTTTAGTAAGCCGCTTTAATAGGTTTAATAACTCTGTGGGTGGCGCCTTCGGCTTAACCAACCTACCTTTTGACGTAAGTCGGATAAGTGGCGAAGCCACGCCATCCGACAAAAGTGATGAGTTTACTAGAAACAACCCAACTTACCGCGTTATGCAGTAACCGAAAAATGTATTAAAGGTAATTACAGGAGCTTTACACCTAGTTTTTACCCGATTCTAATTTCTGTTTTAATAATTCAATAAGTTGAATATTAAGCCCGGTAATTTCACCTTCTAGCACCTTCACTTTTGCCTGCGACTCTTCATCATCTTTACTGCGTAACAATGCAGTTTCTTGCAGTAGTTTTTCAAGCTTCTCTTGTATTTCAGCAATTAGTTCATCAAGGGGGTCACCTTCAGATTGTGATGCTTGATCTACATCTTCATTACCTAATAACTTGCGAAACGCCGCTTGATTTTTATCTGCCAGACTTTTTTCCGCCCCCTCTTCAGATATGTCTACTTGGACGCCTTGAGCCACTCCCTTTTGCACTGTCTCTTTTTCAGAAACGTCATCAGCCACCACCTTTAAAATTTGTTTTTTCGGGTAAGTTTCTAAAGGTTTAGACGTTATATTAACTGACATTTTATTCATTGTAATACCCCTTATTTAATCAATTATTGGTGGCTATTGTTCAACTATAAATATAATGCTTTGCCAACTGTTATTTATTCTTGTATATAAAAATTTTGTGCCTGTCCTATTTTACTTGCTATTTTAATTCTCTGGCGATACTCGTGCACTAAATTTTTAAGGCAAACATTTGTTGAATGGGCAGGATTATCTGTGCGTTATTCATTTTGGGCAAAAGCATATTATCGGCAGCAAGAAACCAAAGGAAAACCCCATAATACCATCATCAGATCATTAGCATTTAAGTGGATAAGAATACTATTTAGGTGCTGGAAAACACATACGCCCTACGATGAATCAACTTACTTAATCGCATTGAAAAGTAAGAGATCACCGCTGTTAAAATTTACGGTGGAAAGTGANAGATCACCGCTGTTAAAATTTACGGTGGAAAGTGAGATTTAGTGCTTGCTGTCCACCTCAGGGCGTGTTGTTAGTTGCTGGTAGTTAAAAGCACCAATTTTACAGTAAGTTACCATGTTTTAGGGGTAGTAGGAAGAAGCAATAAATACTTCTGCACTACACACCAAAACATAAACTTTGAGCCTTAAAAACTAAAGACTTTTAAAGCATTAAACTACGTTTGGCGAAAACTGGGTTGGGCAAAAAGGAAGAGTAAATTGAACGGCACTTCCATCGCCAAACCAAAGAATTGAACCAAACGCAAAGCTATGCGATTTGCACTAAACGATAAATAAAATCATTCGATTTAGTGCGGACAACTAACGCCGTTTTAAGCGGCAAATTTCTGTTGGCTAAAATAAGTGAGGCACGAACAAAAAGCCAACTGTAATTTGTCCGACTTGAAAACCCTTGTTATACGTTTTAACTCCGAGGGTTGAAATTTGATTCAATTACATGAAAAGAATCTTTCAATTCAGGACGAATTTTAACAGCTAATTCATAGCAACATTGGCTACATATTGGTGAGTTAACATAACGCTCTGGGATACCTGAATTTTGAAACTCAGCAAGAGTTTCCTCATAAGAACTACATATAGATACATCTATTTCAGCAAACTCCCATGGGTAGTGATATTTAAAAGACTCTTTCTTACTTTTTTTATCTGCGCATGAAACACAAAGTAATCTATCAGGTACGTGATGAAAACCATCATATTTTCCAGATTCAACTGCCTTTAATATTTGGAGCTTTTTCTGTTCATTAGCAGAGCATTTTTTAAGAAAATTCTCTGTATTGTCGAATTCAATATTTGCTTGCAAATCACAAATAGTATCAGACAATTTACAACACCAAATATCCTCAGGAAGCTTAATGCAGCCTTCTGGACAATTAATTCTATTTTCATTTTCTGACGATGATTGAATCCACTCTTTACCTGAAAATTGTAATTGTTCAGACACAAACCTATTTGCTACAGCTAAAGCATGATCTTTATTCATCGCAGCATAAAAAAGAGAAAATATAGGTCTAAAAAACGTTAAGTGAAAGCCACCATCAACATGGCTAATTATTTTTACCAATGATTTAACTTTCACCAAAACCTCCGAAACGTATAACGAGCCTGTAGATTAACTCGTTTTTTTATTTGTTTTTATTGATAAACAAACCATAGCTGAGTTCCTATTTTGGTTCAATCGATTACTGTATTTTATGCAGAATATAAAGTGGGAGTTTGATGTTGTTTTAATTGGCATTTTAGAAGGTATTACTGGTGTTTAAGTGGCTTTATTGAGGTTAAAAGGGCTTACCCCTCTTAATGCATCGTGTTTTGCAGCTTTTCTATATTATGAACAAGGCAATACAGTTGCCATTGCGCATTCACTTGACACAGTAACAGATAAAAAATCGTAACAAATAAAAAGGACAGCGCATAACTTTGGCAAATAACTGTAACGCGCTAAAGCACGCCCTACATATTAGCTGAACCTTTTTACTTTTAACCTATAATAAAAAAGCCGCTGTTTGTAATTAACAGCGGCTTTCTTTTTAAGCTCATAAGCCTAAAACCTGACTTAAAGTTTACGTTTTATTGCTTGCCAATCACTTCAAGGCCACCCATGTACGGGCGTAATACTTCTGGTACTACTACTGAGCCATCGGCTTGTTGGTAGTTTTCTAGTATGGCGACTAGTGTACGGCCAACGGCTAAACCTGAGCCATTTAGTGTATGTAATAACTCTGGCTTTTTAGCCCCTTCGCGGCGAAAACGTGCTTGCATACGACGCGCCTGAAAATCAGCCATGTTTGAACATGATGAAATTTCGCGGTAGGTGTTTTGCGCTGGTAACCATACTTCTAAGTCGTAGGTTTTAGCTGAGCCAAAGCCCATGTCACCCATACATAAAATTACTTTACGGTACGGTAGTTCAAGCTCTTGTAGTATTTGCTCTGCATGACCTGTTAACTCTTCAAGCGTTGCCATTGAGTCTTCTGGTTTTACAAGCTGTACAAGTTCTACTTTATCAAACTGGTGCTGACGAATTAAGCCGCGAGTGTCGCGACCATAGCTGCCGGCTTCACTTCTAAAACATGGCGTGTGTGCGGTTAAACGAATTGGCAAATCGCTTTCGTCGTAAATTTCATCGCGTGCACTGTTAGTAAGTGGTACTTCTGCTGTAGGGATTAAGCTAAAGCCTGATTGCTGTTCGCCATCGTCGTTTACAAGGCCTAGCGTGTGGAATAAATCGCCCGCAAACTTAGGTAATTGGCTAGTACCGTATAGACTTGCGCTATTTACTAGGTACGGTACGTACATTTCTGTGTAACCGTTTTTGTCTGTGTGGGTGTCTAGCATGTATTGCGTTAATGCACGATGCATACGCGCTACTTGGCCGCGCATTACAGTAAAGCGTGCGCCACTAATTTTAACGCCCATTTCAAAGTCTAAGCCGTTTAAGTCTTGGCCTACATCAACGTGATCTTTCACGTCAAAATCAAACTTTTTAGGTGTGCCCCACGTTAGTATTTCAACGTTGTCGTCTTCGTCTTTACCTGCAGGTACTGATTCGTCTGGCAAGTTTGGAATTGCTAAGGCAATGTCGTTAATTGCGGCTAATACTACATCTTGCTGCGCTTTTGCTGCGTCTAGCTCGCTACCTAAGTTAGCAACTGCATCTAGTAGCGGTTGAGCGTCTTCGCCTTTGGCTTTAGCTTGGCCAATTGCTTTTGCGCTTGCATTACGCTGACTTTGAAGTTCTTGCGTTTTTACTTGTAATGTTTTGCGTTTTTCTTCAAGTGCCGTGACCGTCGCTACATCGAGTTCGTAACCGCGAGCCGCTAAGCGTGCTGCAGTTTGTTCGATATCTTGACGTAAAAATTTAGAATCTAACATGTTAGTTTTTAACCTTTTTGCATTACTAGCTGAAGGCCCAGCCAAGCCATAAAAATACACACCATCACGTTTAAGATGATATTGAGGGCCATTTTAATAAAGTGACCTTGTTGTAACAACAACAGCGAATCCATTGAAAATGTTGAAAAGGTGGTTAACGCACCTAAAAAGCCAACCCCGATCAGGGCTTTAGCAGGGCTTTCGGCGATTATATCTTTATCTAGTAAACCGTACAAAATGCCCATCAACAATGAACCCAGAATATTAACCGCCAACGTGCCAAAAGGGAATCCCCTACCGAGGAGTTTTAGCATGCTTTCGCTAATAAAAAACCGTAAACACGCTCCTGAGGCTCCGCCAAGGGCGATCATCATATAAAGTTTAATCATTTTCGTATCGTTTAAGTGGGCTTTGCGCGTCGCGCTCTTTTAAGTAATCGAGCTTTTGCTTAATTTTTTGCTCAAGGCCACGATCGCTCGGTAAGTAATACTCCCTACCTTGTATTTCTGGTGGTAAATACTTCTCTCCGGCTGCAAAAGCACCTTCTTCGTTATGCGCATAACGATACTCAGCGCCATACCCCAAGTCTTTCATTAAGTTGGTTGGCGCATTACGTAAATGCTCGGGCACGGGATAACTTGGCTCGTTTTGGGCATCGGCCTTGGCTTGATTAAACGCCATATACACCGCATTACTTTTAGGTGCGCTGGCTAAATAAAGTGTGGCTTGGGCAATTGCACGTTCGCCTTCGCTTGGGCCTACTCGCTGAAAAATATCCCATGCGTTTAGCGCCACTTCCATAGCGCGCGGATCGGCGTTGCCAATGTCTTCTGTAGCAATGGCAAGTAAACGCCTTGCTACATATAAAGGATCGCCACCACCGGCTAAAATACGGCAATACCAGTACAGCGCGCCATCGGGGGAGCTTCCTCGTACCGATTTATGAAAGGCCGATATTAAGTCGTAAAATTCATCGCCGCCTTTATCGTATTTAGCTAAATGTGTGGGCAGCACTTGGCTAAGTACATGCTCGTCTACCTTGTATTGGCCGTTTTGCTCCGTGGTTAAATCAACCGCTTGCTCTAGTAAGTTAAGTACTTTTCGCGCGTCGCCACCACTTGCTTGGCACAGTGCTTTTTTAGCGTTGTCGGCAATTATTATGTGTTTTTGGTTTAATTGTTCGTCTTGTTTGAGTGCACGATCTATTACTGTGTATAGGTCGGTATCGGCAAGCGATTTTAAAACATACACCCGCGCCCGCGACAAAATAGCGTTATTAAGGGCAAACGATGGATTTTCGGTGGTTGCACCTACAAATATAAACGTACCGTCTTCTATATGTGGTAAAAATGCATCTTGCTGAGATTTATTAAAACGGTGTACTTCGTCAACAAACATTAAGGTGCGTTGGCCACGGCTTTGTAGGTTTTCGCGCGCCTGCGTAACGCTGTCGCGAATGTCTTTAACGCCTGCAGTAACTGCCGACATTTGAATAAGCGCAGCATCGGCATGATTAGCTATTATTTGCGCGAGCGTTGTTTTACCTACGCCCGGCGGGCCCCACAATATTAAACTATGGCAGCGCCCTGCAACAATTGCCTGATGCAGTGGTTTATCGGCGCTGAGTAAGTGCTGCTGGCCAATGTATTCATCAAGCGTTGTTGGGCGCATACGCGCTGCGAGTGGGCGCACATCGGGCCCAAAGTTAAATCCTAAGTTACTCACCGTTACTCTGATCGTCTATTTCAACACCTTCAGGAGGCGTAAATTCAAAGGTGCTTTTATCAAGCGGCGTATTAACTTGTGCATCATTAAAAGTAAACGACGATAACTGCCCTGAATTATCGGTTACCACTAATTTAGCCAAACCTTGCTCGTTACCAGCAAAGGTTATATCTAGCTGCTCTACTTGGCTTTCTACGCCTTTGTTTGGCGTTACGCTAAAGCCGCTATTTGTAGCCAGTACGCTGTATTTTTCCCACTGCGCTGGGTCTTTTGAGGTAAGTAACACAAACGGCGTTGAATCTATAAGGCTGCTAGTTTGCATAATAGTTACTTGCTCAGCAAAGCTGTCGAAGTAATATGTTTTATCCCCATTAGATACAAATAATGTATCGTCTGGATTGGTTTGCTGCCAGCGGATCATCATAGGTTGTTGCAGGGCAATTGTGCCCTCGCCTTGCATTACTGCTTGGCCTTGTTTGTCTGTTACTTTTTGCGAGAACTGCGCTTTAAAGCTTTTTAGCGTTGCGAGTTTACCTTGTAATGCTTGGCTGTCGTCTGCAAAGCTTGGCGTAGCAACTAAGCTGCCAAGTACTAATAATAAGGTGTTAAGTTTTTTCATTAATTTGCTCCATTAGGTACTAATACATCGCGAGCGCCATTGTGGCCAGCTGAACTCACGATACCCGATGTTTCCATTTGTTCTACTAAGCGTGCTGCGCGGTTATAGCCAACACGTAATTTACGTTGCACAGACGACACCGATACTTTACCGGTTTCAATTACAAACGACACGGCTTCGTCGTATAGCGGATCGTTTTCTTCATCTGCGTTTTCGCTGGCTTCACCCGGTAATAAAATATCCTCGTTCGCGTCGCCATTAAGTATTTCGTCTATGTAATTTGGTTTAGCACGGGCTTTCCAGTCGTTTACTACTGCGTGTACTTCGTGGTCGTCTACAAACGCGCCATGCACACGCTCAGGAACACTTGTACCTGGCGGTAAATACAACATATCACCCATACCTAGTAAATTTTCGGCACCTTGTTGGTCAAGTATAGTGCGCGAATCTATTTTACTCGATACCTGAAACGCCATACGCGTTGGTATATTTGCTTTAATTAAACCGGTAATTACGTCTACCGATGGGCGCTGTGTTGCCAGTATTAAATGAATACCTGCGGCACGTGCTTTTTGCGCAATACGGGCAATTAGCTCTTCTACCTTTTTACCTACAATCATCATCATGTCGGCAAATTCGTCAATTACTACCACTATACTAGGTAGTTTTCCAAGCTCATCTGGGCCATCTTTCATGCCATCGGTGTCTTTAAATAATGGGTCCATTATTGGATAGCCCGCTTCTTTGGCTTCAAGTACTTTTTGGTTATAACCTTTTAAGTTACGTACACCCAAAGCCGACATTAGCTTATAACGACGCTCCATTTCGCCCACACACCAACGCAGTGCATTAGCGGCTTCTTTCATGTCGGTAACTACTTCACACAATAAATGCGGAATACCTTCGTATACCGAAAGTTCAAGCATTTTAGGGTCAATCATGATCATACGTACATCGTCAGGCCCCGATTTGTACAGTAAGCTTACTATCATCACATTAACGCCCACTGATTTACCCGAGCCTGTAGTACCGGCTACCAGTAAATGCGGCATTTTGCCAAGGTCGGCACATACCGGCTCCCCGGCAATATCTTTACCTAATACCATAGTGAGTGGTGATGGGTTTTGCTCAAATTTAGGGGCGTTTATTACTTCTGATAAACGCACTATTTCGCGATACTTGTTAGGCAGCTCAATGCCTACATAGGTTTTACCCGGAATAACCTCAACCACGCGCACACTAATTGCCGAAAGCGAACGGGCTAAATCTTTTGCTAAACCGGTAATTTTAGACACCTTTATGCCGGGTGCTAAATCTAGCTCAAAGCGCGTTACAACTGGCCCTGGGTATACTGCTACAACCTTTGCTTGTACGTTAAAGTCGAGCAGTTTTGTCTCTACTAGTCGCGATACTGTATCGAGCTCTTCTTGCGAAATAGGGTTTTTAGCTTTGTCGGGTCTGTCGAGTAAATCAAGCGATGGTAATGGCCCTAGTGGCGGCTCTTGATTAAGTAATTGTTCAAATTTTTCTTTGGCTGTTGGCGGCGGCTGATACGCAGCTTTTGGCTTGTTCATTGGCCTTGCTGGCGATACTACTGTAGTTACAGGCTTTTCTGGCTCTACTACTGGGCTCTGATCAAGTGCATTAAGTGCAGCTTCTGTATCCATTGGATCGTCATCTATGGCGCTAAAGCCAATTTCTTGATCGAGAATATCATCTAGCTCGTCAAACGGCATAAATTCGTCGCTAATTTGCGGCTCATTAAATGGCGTTTGCGGTTTGTTAATTGATTTTTGTTTATTTACTTTTTTGGTGTTTGTATTATCGGCTTGCTCGTTGGTGTCTGGTTCAAATTGTGCGTCTATTTGCTGATTATCATTACCTGCTAAACGCTCTCGGTTTAACCAGCCTTTTATATAATTGCTAATGTAACGATAAAAACGTACGATTAAATCACCTAAATAATCAACAAAATCTACCCACGAAACGCCCGTTAATAATGTTAAACCGGCAAAAAAGAAGCACAATAATAGTATTGAAGTACCGGTAAAGTTAAATGCTGGCATCATTGCCGATTCAATCACATCGCCCACTACCCCGCCTGATGAAAAGTTATAAATATCATCAAAATTAATGCTGCTAATAGCGGTAGCTGAGGTAATAAATAAAGCAAAACCAATAACACGCAATGCTAAGGTGGTGTAGTCGAGTTGTAAAATTCGGTGCGGTTGTTTAAATAGTAAATAACCAAATATCTGAATTGCGGCCGGTACTAAATAAGCCAACCAGCCAAAAGTGAGTAATAATATGTCAGCAATCCATGCACCCGCAGCGCCAGTAATGTTTTTTACTTCGCTAAAGCTAGTTTGCGACCATGCAGCATCCGCCGGATCAAAGCTGATTAAGGCACATAAAATAAATATTGCTGTAAAAGTGCTGATTATCAGCCCTGTTTCTAATAGCCTTTGCACACCGTTTAGGCGCATAATTCCCTATTCCTCTTTATTATTTTTACACTCACTTAGCAGTGGAATACCTTAGCAGGAAATGTATTTTGTTGCACTTTATCTTAACCTTGATGGCCTGATTATGAACAAGTTTTTATAATTTAAACTTATATTATGCGAAACTAATTATAAATTACTATATTAGCCTATAAATAACACACATATTGTAAATCAGCTTAAGCAACATAGGGGCGAATAATTACGCCTTCCTCGCCTTTTACTTCTTCCATTACTACATAAGTACGACTTTCGCTAACATTGGGTAACTTTAAGAGTATATCGCCCAGTACTCCTCGGTATTCTGACATGTCGTTTACCCGCGTTTTAAGTAAAAAGTCAAAATTACCCGATACTAAATGGCACTCTATTATTTCGTTATGCTTTTTAACTGCAGCACTAAATTCGTCAAATACATCTGCCGATGTTTTAGTAATAGTTACCTCAACGTATACCGATAAACCTTGACCAAGCTTAGCCGGATCAACCACAGCCTTGTAACCAAGTATATAACCTTCTCGCTCCAACTTTTTTACACGCTCTAAACAAGGTGTCGCACTTAAGCCAACTCGTCGGGCCAGTTCCACATTAGATAACCGCCCATCCTGTTGTAATTCCACTAATATTTTGCGATCTATTCTATCTAATAGTGTATGCATACTCACCTAGTTTATTATTCTGTTTAAAAGCCAAAAACAGATATTATCACTATAATATGTTAAAAAAAAGGTAAGACACACTAGCAACTCATGAATATAATAGTGAAAAAACTTATCCCGTTCTAACAAGGCAAAATTATGATTATAGGTGTACCTAAAGAAATTAAAAACCATGAATACCGCGTAGGTATGGTTCCTGCTAGTGTTCGTGAGCTCGTTAATCACGGCCACCAAGTATTAGTGGAAACAGATGCGGGTATGGGCATTGGCTTTACTAACGACGATTACGTACAAGCCGGTGCTGAAATTTTAGCAACACCTGCTGATGTATTCGCAAAAGCCGAGATGATAATTAAAGTAAAAGAGCCACAAGCGATTGAGCGTGCCATGCTGCGCGAAGATCAAATTCTTTTCACTTACTTACACCTTGCCCCTGACTTACCACAAACTGAAGACCTAGTTAAAAGCAAAGCAATTTGTATTGCATACGAAACAGTCACAGACTCTCGCGGTGGCCTTCCTCTTTTAGCACCTATGAGTGAAGTAGCAGGTCGTATGTCTATTCAAGCAGGCGCACAAGCGCTTGAAAAAATAAATAAAGGCAGTGGTATGTTACTTGGTGGCGTACCGGGCGTTGAGCCAGCTAAAGTAGTTATTATTGGCGGCGGTATGGTTGGCCGTAGCGCTGCACTTATGGCGGTTGGTTTAGGTGCAAACGTAGTAATACTTGATCGTAACATTGATGTATTACGCGCACTAGACGCACAGTTTGGCAACAAAGTACGCGCTATTTACTCAACTGCCGACGCACTTGAAAAACACGTACTAGAGGCAGATTTAGTAATTGGTGGTGTACTTATTCCAGGTGCAGCTGCACCTAAACTAGTAACTGCTGCGCACATTAAAGCCATGAAACCAGGCTCTGCAATTGTTGACGTTGCCATTGACCAAGGTGGCTGTATTGCTACCTCTAAAGCAACTACCCATGCTGATCCTACGTTCATTGTTGATGACGTTGTTCACTATTGTGTTGCTAATATGCCGGGCGCTGTGCCACGTACTTCTACGTTTGCACTTAACAATGCAACCTTGCCGTTTATTATTAACCTTGCAAACAAAGGTTATAAAAAGGCATTGCTTGACGACGCTCACTTCTTAAAAGGCTTAAACGTAATAAAAGGCCAAGTAACTTACAAAGAAGTAGCTGAGGCGTTTAACATGGAATATGTTGATCCTCGTACTGCGCTAGAAAACGTTTAATTTAGCGTAAAGCACTCAAGCATTAACTTACTTGAGTGCTTTAGAGTAAACATTAGTGCAAACAAAAAAAGCAGCTATTAGCTGCTTTTTTGTTGTATAGATTTTAAATTTATAAGCTTATATAAAACGTTTAATTATAAAATCTACTTTTACACGTTTTGCTTGGCCAAGTAACTTTTTAACCGCTTGCGGATAATCGTCCATGGTTTCTAAATCATCTGGGCCAGTTAAACGGCGACAGTGCTGCAGAATTTCTTGCTTTTCGTTGTCAATATCTTGCATTATTGTTTGTTGTGGATCTTCAATTAAAATACCATTTTCAACATCTAGTCCCCACGCCCGCGGGTTAAGGTTATGACCACTGAGTAAATGTACTTTTCTGTCTGAACAAATGCCTTTTAAATGAAACGAATTACTGTCGTGCTTCCATAGATAAACGTTTAAATTACCGTTATCAATATGGCGTTTTTGTGTTTTAACAAATTTATGCAAAATAGTTTCGTATAAATACGGCAACGCGCCTATTTTACTAAATGGCTCGCTAGGCGGTACATAAAAGTCGTTAGCCGTTTTATCGCCTACTACAATAGTGACTTGCTTACCTTGTTTTAATAAGCGGCGTAATGAGCGCATTAATGGCGCCGGAAAATTAAAGTAAGGCGTGTACAACACTAGCTCTTGCTCGGTGGCGTCAAACATGGTTTTAATTAAACGATTAAGTTCGTTATTGCGTCGCCCTAATCCTAAAAACAAACGAATACCTAAGGACTGAGTATTATGCAGCTCGGCGCTGTTATACCTTGCTGTTTTTAAATCACGCATTAATTGCTTTTGATCTAATCTAAAGTCATTAAGCTTTGGCAGCGGGCGGCTATCAATACGCGGCACTGCATTTGAGCTAAGTAATGTTGTTTCAATAAAGTCTATTACAGCATCGCACAATGCGTTTTGCGTAACTAAAAAGTAACGATCGAGGCGATAACGGTCGTTATACTCTAAATACACATTATTTATACTCGCGCCGCTATAAAGCAAGGTGTCGTCAATCACAAAACCTTTTAAATGCAATACGCCAAATAACTCTTTCGCTTTTACTGGTACGCCGTATACCTGCACGTTCGATTGAAACTTTTCGAGGTAATCACAATATAAACTGGCATTCCCCTCAGATTTTTCGGCACCAATAAGGCCACGTTGCGCGCGATGAAAATCTACCAGCACTTTTATTTCAAGCGCTGGGTTAGCTAATGACACCTGGTGCAGTGCCTCTAAAACTTCACGTCCGGCTTCATCATCTTGTAAATAAAGCGTGGTTATATAAATTCGTTTTTTTGCGTTGGCAATTAAACGTAGCAATTGCGTACGGTAGTCTTGCGCATTGGTTAAGACGTTAAGGTCTTTTGAAGTCAACCCAAATGCGGGTTTTTCCTGCCAAAATAACATAGTTGCCTATTCACTTAGGTCACATAATCTTTCAGTGACAAATCAAAATTAGGTAAAACATATCAAAAAAAATCAAACCGGTCATGAATTAACGCAGTTTTGTTGCGTATTAGTCTGTTTATTGAACTAATTTTACTTATTAGACATAAATTACTCCATTTTAAGTACACAATATTGCACAGCTTTAAAATTTGTTAAAAAAATTAATCACGGATTTTGTTTACTTCCTGCTTGTTTTTCTTAGAATCGAGCGCATTACAGAGTGAATTAAACGTTTAGGAAAAAACCATGACTGAAGCAAAACATTGTAAGTTACTTATTTTAGGCTCAGGCCCCGCTGGTTACACTGCCGCAGTTTACGCAGCCCGCGCAAATTTAAACCCAGTATTAATTACTGGTATGCAACAAGGTGGCCAATTAACCACCACTACCGAAGTAGAAAACTGGCCTGGCGATGCGCATGGCTTAACTGGTCCTGCGTTAATGGATCGTATGAAAGAGCATGCTGAGCGCTTTGAAACTGAAATTATATTTGATCACATAAATAAAGTAGACGTGTCTAAACGCCCTTTCACTTTAACTGGCGACCAAGGCACTTACACCTGTGACGCACTTATCATTGCAACAGGCGCGTCTGCTAAGTACCTAGGCTTAGAGTCAGAAACAAATTTTCAAGGCCGTGGCGTATCTGCGTGTGCGACCTGTGATGGTTTTTTCTATAAAGGACAAAAAGTAGCGGTTGTTGGCGGCGGTAACACAGCTGTTGAAGAAGCGCTTTACTTATCTAACATTGCCGATGAAGTGCATGTAATTCACCGTCGTGATAGTTTCCGTAGTGAAAAAATACTAGCCGACCGCCTTGCTGAAAAAGCAGCAAACGGTAATGTGGTAATGCATTACAACCGTACGCTTGACGAAGTATTAGGTGACCAAATGGGCGTTACCGGTGTGCGTATTAAAGATGCAAACTCTGATGCAACCGAAGAGTTAGACCTAGCGGGCGTATTTATTGCTATTGGCCATAAGCCAAATACCGATATGTTTGTTGGCCAACTAGAGATGAAAGACGGCTATATAATTGTTGAGTCGGGCCTTAATGGCAACGCTACACAAACTAGCGTACCAGGCGTATTTGCCGCTGGTGATGTGTCGGATCATATTTACCGCCAAGCAATTACTTCAGCCGGAACAGGTTGTATGGCAGCATTAGATGCTGAGCGCTTTTTAGATAATCTATAAGCTGTTAAGTGTTTAGTGAAAAAGGCTGATAAATCAGCCTTTTTTTATGTCTAAATTATAGTTACACTTTTGTTATTCGTTTTTATTGAAGTATTGTATGAAAAAGCAGCTGTACCAGCTAAGTAATACCGATATAGCATTTCCACCTATAGAGTGCGCTCTCGACTCCCCCGACGGTTTACTCGCTATTGGTGGCGATTTAAGTTTAGCGCGGCTAAGTAACGCTTATAATAATGGTATATTTCCGTGGTTTAGCGAAGACGAGCCAATAATGTGGTGGTCGCCCAGTGAGCGCGGCATTGTAGAGCTCGATAATTTTCATATTAGTAAAAGCCTGCGCAAGCATTTAAAAAAGCACCCGGTCACCGTTACTATAAATAATGCCTTTATTGAAGTGATTGAAGCATGCTGCGAGCAACGCATTGATACCGATGGTACGTGGATCACCTCTGACATGCTCACTGCGTACATTAACGCCCATAACGCAGGCATTGCTCATAGTGTAGAAGTGTGGCGCGAGGGAGAGCTTGCAGGTGGCTTATATGGCATTATGCAAAATGGTGTTTTTTGTGGCGAGTCGATGTTTCATCATCAAACAAACTGCTCTAAGCTGGCTATGTGGGCGTTGGTTAATTGGCTTAAGCGCCATAACGCGCATTTTATTGATTGTCAGCTCGAAAACCCCTATTTAATGTCGTTAGGGGCGACAGTGATCCCACGCCCTGCATTTTTAGCTAAACTACACGCAGCGCAAAATTATAAAGTAGACCCTGCTATGTGGATACCACAGGAGCTTAACGCTATTTATGAATGAACATATTCCTGCACGCGCTGGTTTAAGCCAAGAGTTTGCTTGTAGTTATTTACCCAACCGCCAAGAGCAGTTATTGGTCATTCTTGATCCAAGTTGCTACAGCAGCGATAAATTTGAGTCTTTGCTGGCGTTAGGTTTTCGTCGCAGCGGTAACCAAATTTACCGCCCGCACTGTCCAACTTGCAGCGCATGTAGCTCTGTACGTGTATTAGCACAAGAGTTTATTGAGACAAAATCGCACAAACGTAAACTAAACAAAGCAAAAACACGCTTTGAAGTTAAATATTCTAACCAAGAGCGCCCGCAATACTACGCGCTGTACAGTAAATATATTAGTTTGCGCCATCAAGACGGTAGTATGTATCCTCCTGATAAAACACAGTTTCAGAGTTTTTTATTATGCAGTTGGTTAAACATCACTTTTATAGAACTTTGGGATCAAGACAATTTAGTTGCGGTTGCCGTAACTGATTGTATGGACAAGGCTATTTCAGCTATTTATACTTTTTTTGACCCCGACTATGAGCAGTATAGTTTGGGTACTGTGATGATTTTACAGCAGCTAATATTTGCTAAAGCACAAAATAAGCACTACGTGTACTTGGGCTACCAAATAGACGAATGTCCTAAAATGAACTACAAAACGCAATTTTTACCGGCGCAAAAACAAGTCAAAGACCAGTGGTTGACTATTTAATTTGCAAAAATAGCCGCTGCGCCTTTACTTATTGGCGTATTTTGGGCAGAATCTGCAGCGTTTAACTATTAAAGAGGTGTTACGCTAAACATGGCGAAAGAAGACGTAATCGAAATGCAAGGGACAGTCCTTGATACTTTACCAAATACAATGTTCCGAGTTGAGCTAGAAAATGGTCACGTAGTTGTGGCTCATATTTCAGGCAAAATGCGCAAAAACTATATCCGTATTTTAACCGGCGATAAAGTAACGGTAGAAATGACTCCTTACGATTTATCGAAAGGTCGTATCGTATTCCGTGCTCGCTAAGTAAGTGCGTAAACGAGATTTAGTTTTTGGCTAGTGTTTCACTAGCTTTAAGCGTTTATTAAATGTAATTGATGGATATTAACTAGCAATTACATTTAATAAACAAAAAACCCAGCCTTGCTGGGTTTTTTGTTGTCTATAAAACATTACAAAAAAGGCCTGCTTTTTAAAAGCAGGCCTTTTTATTTAACTCATTTAGCGAATATTAAACTAAGCTGGTGTTAAATCACTTTGATAATCAAAGCGAATTTTTTTATCTTTAACCGATACTTTAACCGTACCGCCTTCAACAAGTTCACCAAAGAGTATTTCGTTGGCTAATGGTTTTTTAAGCTGCTCTTGGATAATACGTGCCATAGGACGTGCCCCCATCGCTTTGTCGTAACCTTTGTCAGCCAACCATTCTCGTGCTTTAGCACTTAGTTCAAGATTAACTGACTTTTTATCCAGTTGCGCCTGAAGCTCCACAATAAACTTATCAACCACAAGTAAAATAACGTCTTTATCAAGGTGATTAAACCAAATAATGTTATCTAAGCGGTTTCTAAATTCTGGTGAAAATACTTTATTAATTTCACCCATTGCATCGTGCGTATGGTCTTGCTCGCTAAAACCAATTGACGCACGCGTTGTTTCTTGCACGCCCGCATTGGTGGTCATTACCACGACTACATTTCTAAAATCGGCTTTGCGGCCGTTATTATCAGTTAATGTACCGTGATCCATTACTTGCAGCAATATGTTGTAAATATCTGAGTGCGCTTTTTCAATCTCATCTAACAGTACTACCGCATGCGGGTTTTTAATTACCGCTTCAGTGAGTAACCCACCTTGCTCAAAACCAACATAACCTGGTGGCGCACCAATTAGTCGACTTATTGCATGGCGCTCTACGTACTCCGACATATCAAAGCGAATAAACTCAACACCCATACATTTAGCTAGCTGTTTAGTTACCTCGGTTTTGCCTACCCCTGTTGGGCCTGCAAATAAGAACGACCCTACCGGTTTTTCTTCGTTGGCTAAACCAGAGCGCGATAAGCGAATAGCCGATGTAAGCGCATCAATAGATTGATCTTGCCCAAACACCAACATTTTTAAATTGCGGTCTAAGTTTTTTAGCGTTTCTTTGTCGCTAGATGACACACTTTGCGGTGGAATACGCGCCATTTTAGCCACAATGTTTTCTATATCGGCAACGCCAATGGTTTTTTTACGTTTAGAGCTAGGCAATAAACGTTGGCTTGCACCGGCCTCATCAATTACGTCAATTGCTTTGTCGGGCAAATGGCGTTCATTAATATATTTTGCACTTAGCTCTGCCGCTGCTTTTAATGCTTTTTGCGTATAACGAATGCCATGGTGCGCTTCGTAACGCTCTTTTAAACCATTTAATATTTTAGTGGTATCGGCAACACTCGGCTCAAGCACATCAATTTTTTGAAAGCGACGTACCAAAGCACGGTCTTTCTCAAAAATATTTTTGTACTCGTTATAAGTTGTCGAACCCATACAGCGTAATTGCCCACTAGAGAGTAGCGGCTTAAGTAAGTTTGATGCATCCATAACTCCACCCGATGCCGCGCCGGCACCAATAATGGTATGAATTTCATCAATAAATAAAATAGAACCCGGTTGTGCTTGCAACTCTTTTAGTAAGCTTTTAAAGCGTTTTTCAAAATCGCCACGGTACTTAGTACCTGCCAATAATGCGCCCATATCAAGCGAGTAAACAACTGCATCGGCAATTACTTCGGGTACTTGCTTATTTACAATACGATACGCTAAGCCTTCTGCAATTGCTGTTTTACCAACACCTGCTTCGCCTACTAATAGTGGGTTGTTCTTTTTACGACGACACAACACCTGTACAGTACGCTCTACTTCACTATCGCGCCCTATTAATGGGTCAATGTGGCCTTCGAGCGCTTGTACGTTTAAATTAGTGGTAAAGCTGTCGAGCTTGCTTGCTTCTTCGCTTTGCACTTCTTGTACGTCTTCGTGAATATCGTCGGTGTCATCGCCTAATTCATCATCGCCTTTGGCAATGCCATGCGAAATAAAATTAACAATATCGAGACGTGATATATCGTGTTTTTTAAGTAAATAGACTGCTTGGCTTTCTTGTTCAGAAAAAATAGCCACCAGCACGTTTACGCCTGTCACTTCGTTTTTACCCGATGATTGCACATGAAAAACAGCACGTTGCAATACACGTTGAAAACCAAGAGTTGGCTGAGTTTCACGCTCTTCTTCTAAATCTGGAATAACCGGCGTGGTTTCGTTAATAAACTCAAGTAGTTCAGTTTTTAACTCTGCAACATTTACTGCACAGGCACTTAGCGCTTCCCCAGCAGATGGATTGTCCAAAAGCGCAAGTAAAAGGTGTTCTACCGTCATAAACTCATGACGACGTGTACGCGCTTCGCGAAACGCGCTGTTCAAAGTAAGTTCTAAATCTTTATTTAGCATTGGCAACCCCTTACAGAGATAATAATTTTATACCATTACAATCGAACGAAAGATCATTCGTTTGGTATTTATTCCTGCTCACAACTACATAGCAGTGGATGCTCGTTATCCCTTGAATACCGGTTAACTTGTTCAGCTTTTGTATGGGCTACATCTGAGCTAAATACGCCACAGATCCCCTTCCCTTGTTGATGAATTTGCAGCATCACGTCGGTTGCTCTATCGCTATCCATATTAAAAAACGTCATCAGGACCTCAATCACAAAATCCATCGGCGTGTAATCGTCGTTATTTAAAACAACTTTATATTTTCGCGGTGGTTGCAGCTTTTGCTTTTCCTTGTCGCGAACGATGTCTATAACACCTGAATCTTTCATACCACTCATAATTAAATATAGTCTTGTCTTTGTAACTCAAGCAAACTTGAATAAAAAAATAAATAAAATGTTAATAAATAGATCAAAACACTTGACTGACTGGCTAAATAAACTACAGTCAAACATAGATTGATTAAACCTTAGTCAGTCTAGCAAATTATACAGTTTAGATTAACTAAATTAGTGAACTTATAGAAGGATGTAGAAGTATGGCTTGTGGTAAAGTCAAATGGTTCAATAATGCCAAAGGTTTCGGTTTCATCGTAGAAGACGGCTGCGAGAATGATATTTTCGCTCATTACTCAACAATTGTAATGGACGGCTATAAAACACTTAAAGCTGGTCAAGATGTAACATTCGAATTAGAACAAGGCCCTAAAGGCTTACATGCTAAAAATATAGCGCCTAACGGTGATATTATTGAGTGACTGTTATTTTGTTCTACTAAAGCGAGTGACCTGCTTAGATCCTCGCTTAATTCCTTCAACATCTTTTTTATCATCTCTTCTTCTGTATTAATAGCCTCATTATCTGCAAATTCAACCCTTTTCCTTGAATTTATTTTATCTACCCCAATATTTTCTGTATTGAATGTTAAATATCAATTTGTATTAAATACACGGGCATACCAATAACATTAAATTAATGAGTAATTTCGGCGCAAAAAAAATGGCTTAACAATAGGGTTAAACAATGTATCCCATTGTTTTACCTTAGTTATTTTAAAAGTAACCAATAAGTCATTTAATACGCAAGCATGCTCATATTTTTAATAAAATTGGCATTTACTATAGCGACAAGTAAAAAAGCTTAATAATTAAGCATAAATTTAAATGTATAGTTATTCTATATGAAAATTTTAATGCCATTATGAAACTTTAGTCCGTTAGAACGATCAATGTTTTTAATTCAATTGGTATAACTACTTGGATGGTGCTTGCAAAAACTAGCCCTTTTAAACCAAGCTTGTTACACTCTTTACCCTAAAAATAACGTATTAACGCTAGCCTAAAGGCTAATTTATTTTTATTAAATGTTTAGTTATAAATACGGTACTAGCTGGTCAGGTGTGACTATTTTGCTTTATATAAATATAGGGCAATAAACACCTAACTGACTGCTCGTTGCTCCATTATTAACGCTTTAATGTATTACCAATACTGGTGGCAATGATTTCTTTGCATTGTTGAATATGGTCGTTATGGCCAACTATCTAGGAATGATGATGACATCAAAAATTATCTATACAAAAACGGACGAAGCTCCGGCACTCGCAACTTACTCGTTGCTACCTATCATCCAAGCATATACAAATGCGGCAGGTGTTGAAGTTGAAACTCGCGATATTTCATTAGCAGGTCGTGTAATTGCAAGCTTCCCTGATTATTTAACACCAGAACAACGTATTAACGATGCACTGGCTGAACTTGGCGAACTGGCTAAAACACCAGAAGCTAACATTATTAAATTACCAAACATCAGCGCCTCTGTACCACAGCTTCGCGCGGTAATTAAAGAGCTTCAAGCTAAAGGTTATGCACTTCCAGAATACCCTGTTGAGCCTAAAAACGATGAAGAAAAAGCAATTCAAGCTGCGTACGACAAAATTAAAGGCAGTGCAGTAAACCCAGTACTACGTGAAGGTAACTCAGATCGTCGTGCACCTGGTTCTGTAAAAGAATATGCACGTAACAACCCGCATTCAATGGGTGCGTGGAGCAAAGATTCTGAATCTTACGTTGCTAGCATGAGCGAAGGCGACTTTTTTGGTTCTGAGCAATCAGTAACAGTTGATACAGCAACTGATGTGCGTATTGAACATGTTGCAACTAACGGCGACGTTACTGTGCTTAAACAAAGCACACCGCTTTTAGCTGGCGAAGTTATTGATGCATCAAGCATTAGCGCTGCTAAACTGCAAGCTTTCTTAGCTGCTGAAATTGATACTGCTAAAGAAAAAGGCGTTTTATTCTCGCTTCACATGAAAGCGACAATGATGAAAGTATCTGATCCAATTATTTTTGGTCACGCTGTAAAAGTATTCTACAAAGATGTATTTACTAAGCACGGTAAACTTTTTGAAGAGCTAGGTGTTGATGTAAATAATGGTTTAGGCGATGTGTACTCTAAAATTCAAACATTAGATGACGCTAAGCGCGAAGAAATTGAAGCAGACATTCAAGCTGTTTACGCTAACCGCCCTGCTATTGCTATGGTTGACTCTGACCGTGGCATTACAAACTTACACGTACCAAGTGATGTGATCATCGATGCGTCTATGCCTGCTGCAATTCGTTCAAGCGGTCAAATGTGGAATAACGATGGTAAATTACAAGACACTAGCTTTGTAATTCCAGATCGTTGTTACTCAGGTATTTACCAAGCAACTATCGATTTTTGTAAAGAAAATGGTGCGTTTGATCCAACAACTATGGGTAGCGTTCCAAACGTTGGCCTTATGGCGCAAAAAGCTGAAGAATACGGTTCACACGACAAAACGTTTGAAGCTAAAGCAGATGGTTCTATCCGTGTTGTTGATGCAAACGGTACTACTTTACTTGAGCACAGCGTTGAGCAAGGCGATATTTGGCGCATGTGTCAGGTTAAAGATGCACCAATCCAAGATTGGGTTAAGCTTGCAGTAAACCGTGCACGCGCAACTGGCGTTCCTGCTATTTTCTGGTTAGACGAAAACCGTGCACACGATGCGCAGCTAATCAAAAAAGTAAATAAATACCTACCAGAGCACGATACAGCTGGCCTAGATATTCAAATTTTAGCACCGCTTGAAGCAACTTTATTCTCTTTAGCGCGTATTAAAGAAGGTAAAGACACTATTTCTGTAACAGGTAACGTTTTACGTGACTACCTTACAGATTTATTCCCAATTTTAGAGTTGGGTACAAGTGCTAAAATGCTGTCAATTGTTCCACTTATGAACGGTGGTGGCTTATTTGAAACTGGTGCAGGTGGTTCTGCACCTAAGCACGTGCAACAATTCGAAAAAGAAAACCACTTACGTTGGGATTCTTTAGGTGAATTTTTAGCACTTGCTGCATCGCTTGAGCACCTAAGCGTAACTACAGGTAACAACAAGGCACAAGTACTTGCTGATACCCTAGATAAAGCAACTGGTACTTTCCTTGCAGAAAACAAGTCGCCTTCACGTAAAGTAAAAGAAATTGATAACCGTGGTTCTCATTTCTTCCTATCTTTATTTTGGGCACAAGAACTTGCTAAGCAAAATGACGACAGCGAACTTAAAGCGCAGTTTACGCAAATTGCTAGCGACCTTGAAACTAACAAAGAACAAATTGTTAGTGAGCTAAACAACGCGCAAGGCCCAGCGGTAGATTTAGGCGGTTACTTCCAGCCTAACGACGATGCTGCTTTTAAAGCGATGCGTCCAAGCACTACCTTTAACGATATTTTAGCTAAATTAGTATAATATTGAATTAAATTTAAAAGCCGCTTACTTGCAAAAGTAAGCGGCTTTTTTGTGTCTAAATTTTACAAATAAAAAGGCCGCTATTTATAAAATAGCGGCCTTTTTAATAGTAGCTTTAACCCCTAATATATAGGGTTTTTAGCTTAGCCTCTGATTATTTAGTATATGCGCGTGGCATACTTGACTCAGTTGTGTAACGGTCACGCAGTTTATCTTGGCGAGATTGTGTAGATACCTCAACCCCATTAATAAACATTTTGCTCACGTGGCTGCTAAGCTCAAACGGATCATTGCTCCACATAACCACATCGGCCGCTTTACCTACTGCTAGGCTACCTGCATTAATGCCAAATACCTCAGCCACGTTCGCTGTAACTGCTTTTAATGCGCCTTGCTGGCTCATACCATACGATACAGCATTACCCGCATCAAAACGTAGTTGGTAAACGTTATGACTGGCATCGCCGCCCACTGTTAGCAGTACTTTTACGCCGGCCTTTTCAAGTAAACCTGCATTATTTAAACTCGCATTTAATGAGTCAAAACTACCAGGTAAACTATCCATAGCACTAATGATCACTGGAATGTCTGCTTTGGCTAAACGATCTTTAACTACGACAGCATCTTGCGCACCATTAAGTACTAAGTTAATCCCAAACTGCTGTTTTACTTTAATAAGCTCAACTATATCGGCAGCGCGAGATACATTAACGATTAATGGCATTTCACCGCTAAGTACTTTAACCATTATTTTATCTTCGGCGGTTGGCTTTTTGTCATCTTTTTTAGCTTTTTTACCGGCTTTAGTTTGATGTTCATCTAGCTTATTTATAAGTGTTTGCAAAGTAAACGCACGCGAGCCTTTACTACGTTCACCTAAATTAACCACTAGTGCCACTTGTTTTTGCAGCACGCTTTCAAAGCTACCACTTAAATCAACTACACTTGCAAGGCCTGCAAAAATACTCTCACCGCCCTGTGGGGTGATCACATCGCGCGTTATTCCGCCTTTACGTGCGTAAGGAATTAACCCCGAGTGGCCGTTAAAAGCTAAACTTGCATCAAAATCAATACCGGCTTTTTCATCGCCGCCATCGCGTGAGCCTGCAACAGCACCCACTTCAACTAAACCTAACTGGTTAATACTGGCAATAAAGCCAGGCGTTACTATTTGGCCTTTAGCATCAATAATTTTATCGGCTTTTACAGCGCTTGGATTAATGGCAGAAATTTTGCCATCAGTCATTACAATGCTCGCGCCCTCTAACACACCTTGCTCTGTTGAGGTGTGTAATGTAGCGTTAATAATTGCCAGTGACTGCGCATTAACCGCGCCTGATGCTAATAACCCTGCAGCAACCAGAGAAAGCGAAAACGAACGTGATAAATTTTTCATTCTGGGTGCTCCTTATTGTTGACCTAACATAAAATCACTTGTTGCTTGATACGCGCTGTCGTTTCTATCGTAAACTTTTGCACCATCAACAAACACTTGCTCAGCTTTAGCGTAAACACTAAACGGGCTTTGGTTCCAAATAACCACATCGCCCTGCTTACCCGCTTCGAGTGAGCCTGTTTTATCATCAATTCCTAGTGATTTTGCCGCATTAGCGGTGATCCACTTAATTGCGTGCTGCTCCGAAATATCAAAACCATTTTGATTAGCGCGGAACATTACCTTAGCGGCCTCTTGGTTTAAGCGCTGAATAGTCGTATCTGAATCAGAATGAACTACCGCACACGAGTTTTTAACCGCATCAACAATGGCCACATTTTCTTGCACCATGTCGTAGGCTTCCATTTTAAAGCCCCACCAGTCTGGCCAAAGCGCTGCACATGAACCGTTTGCAGCTAGCATGTCGGCAATTTTATAGGCTTCTATACCATGATGAAAAGTACCCGCGTGATAATTAAATTCTTTTGAAAGGTCAATCATCATCGCCATTTCTTCTGCTTTATAGCAATGGTTATGAATGCGCACTTCGCCCTCTAACACTCCTCGCAATGTATCGTATTTAATATCGCGGGTAGGTGCTGCTGGGTTTTTACCCGCTGCATAATCGCTATCGTATTTATCCCACGCGCGTTTGTATTCTACAGTTTCGGCCCATGCCATTCTGTAACCGGCCATGTTCCCCATACGGGTTGACGGTAACGTGCCTTTGCGACCATAAACGCGTTTTGGGTTTTCGCCACACGCCATTTTTAAGCCGTACGGCGCATCTGGAAATTTCATTGCTTGCATTGTATGCGCTGGTACGTTTTTAAGTGTTACGCCGCGCCCACCAAACAAGTTAGCAGAGCCAGGTAATATTTGTAGTGAGGTAATACCGCCTTCGCGAGCACGGTTAAAGCCTGGATCTTGTGGCCAAATAGAGTGCTCTACCCATACTTCTGCTGTATTTGGGCTGGTCATTTCGTTACCGTCTTGATGCGACTCAACCGAGGGACTTGGATATGCACCTAAATGTGAGTGAACGTCAATTATACCCGGTGTTACCCACTTGCCTTGAGCATCAATTGTGGTATCTGCTGATGCAGTTAAATCTTTGCCTACTTGTTGTACTTTACCATCAACAAGTAATACATCGGTATCATCTAAGCGCTCGCCCGTACCAGTTAATACAGTGGCATTAGTGATCAGCGTGCTTGATGTAGCAACTACTTTATAAGTACTTGGGTAAGGGTTTTTGTTTATTGTTATTTTATCGTCTTGTGGGCCGTTTTCTTGGCAACCAACAAGTGCAGTTGCTAAGCCAATAGCTAACAATGAGGGAGCAAATTTTTGCATGTTATTCGGTTCTCCTGTTTTTTTGCTACTTTAGCTAAAGCTAACTAATAAAGCTAAAAAAACAGGCCAAAAACCAATAAATTGAGATGAGTTGCTGTAATTACTTTTTTATATAATTGTTATAAAGTTTCTCTAGTGCGCCTTCGGTTGTTAACACTGGATCTTTTTCCATAAAGTGTTTAACAGTGCGAGTTACAAAATCAGAGTTTTGTTTGTGCAGCTTTGAAAAATCTTTAATTAACGTGTTGCCATCTTTAGCGGCAGTTACTTTGTCATGCCGATGACGATACTGGCTAAGTGCTTTGTTAAAATCACCTTGATAGTCTTCAACCAATATTTTATAAAAATCACTTTTATCAACATTTAAGTCGGTAATGCAGTAGCTTAGTGCCTCTTTAAAATCAGTAAATAACATGCCTTCTACGTCAAATTCTTTGGTTTTTTCCCGCACTGTGACCTTAGCCTCTTCAGTGGCGTAACTAAAGCCAGTAAATGCTAAGCGCTCTGCGGCTTCTTTACCTAGTTTCATACCCGCTTGAATGCTGTGCGCAAACTCGTCGCTCATATCACCCAGTTCACTCTCTTCCCACATGTTATAAACACGCAGTGGTTTAGCGTATTTATTAGAAAGCTTTTTTTTCATTTTAGTAAAGCGCTCATCTATCGTCATTAACCTTTCGTTATGTAGTAGCGCATAGCACTCATAACATGCCGGTATTGATACAAAGTCGGCTTCTTCACCTAGGTCAATAATGCTTTGTAGCATGTGTAATGGCGGACAATGGTCGCGCTCTGTCGCTTCACAGCCACAATAAAAACATTGGTTAAAGTGCTGTTGGTCGCATGCATACGCCTGCTGATAATAACTGGCTAGCGTTTTACTCACAGTGGCTCCTTTTAATTAAACACTAAAAATTAGGGGGCGATAATAACAGTCTGAAAAAATATGTCAGTAGCTATAAAATACTTTTAATAAAATTATCTTATAGCTCAGACTATATTTAAATCACGGCTGCGATTAACCCAAACAATCCACCAAACACGCCGCCCCATACAACTAACCAACCTAAATGCTCGCGGATCATGGTTTGAATAATCTCTTTAACCATTTTAGGGGTTAGCTCATCAAGGCGCTCATCAACTAATTTAAGCACTGTATTGTGTAAACTTTCAGCACTATTACTTTGCGAAAGTGTTTGACTAACTAAGGCTTTAAAGTTATCAGTTTGAGATATTTCTCCAAGCGACAGTTGCATTTTTTCAATGAATTTTTCACGCATTGGCTCAACCGCCGCACTGCCACCAAACATAGCAAGCATGCTGCCAAACTGAGATTGCTCAATTACCTCTAGTAAACTGTCGAATGCGGGGTTTAAATCAACATTATTTATTATTGGTTCAAAGTCGATATTAGGTTGCGCTTTGCTGAGTAAGCTATTAATTTTTTGCTCTGAAAAAAACTCAGTTAAAATTAAGTTTCTTATTGCTACTTTAAAGCTTTGAAACTTTAACGCGATTACTCCCGAACCATATAAAAAAGGTACTTTTTCGAACAGCATATGAATAGCTAATAAATTAGTCACTGCTCCAGAGAGTGCAAATAAACCAACCGACAGCACAATTGCCTGATCAAATATAAAGCCGAGAACAACAAATATACCCGCTAGCAAATTGGTTATTAAACTTTTATTCATTTTTATTCCATTTCAGTGATTTATGGCATTAATTTTACAACGATTAGTTTGTTAAATTAATACCTTTTTGCCATAGTTTAAGTATCGGTTTAAAAAGCGAGCAATTGTTATGTGGAAAACAGTAAACGAGCAAATAAGCCAAGCCATACATTATGACTTTAAACATACTCATAAACAGCAACTTCAGAGCACCAACACAGACAAACTTTTTCATATAACCAATGGTACGCACAACTATTTAGTAAAAGTAGCGTTAAAAAATGAGCTTGAGCGCCTAGAAAGCGAATCGCTTGGTTTAAAGCTGCTCACAGAAAACGGGGTGTTTATAGTGCCTGATTGCATTACAACAGGTGCAAATATAGAGTTCTCGTTTATTGTTTTAGAGTGGTTAGAATTTGACAAACAACCACACCCCACATGGAACGCAATGGGAAAAGGCTTAGCAATGTTGCATCAAAAGCATCAGCAAGCCATGTTTGGTTTTGATGTAGATAATTATTTAGCCACTACAGTACAGCCTAATAGCTGGCATAAAAAGTGGTATATATTTTACGCCGAAGAGCGCATAGGCTGGCAATTACAATTATTGGCAGAAAAAGGCATTATATTTATAGAGCCAGAGCGATTAATTAATTTAGTAAAAGAGCAATTACACAGCCACCCCGTAGAGCCATCATTATTACATGGCGATTTTTGGCGTGGCAATGTAGGGTTTATAAATACAGTACCGAGTATATTTAACCCTGCCTGTTATTATGGTGACCGAGAGGTTGATATAGCCATGAGCGAGCTATTTTCACCACTGCCAGATGATTTTTACAGCGCTTATAATCAACAATATCCGTTGCTAGCAAGTTTTGAGCAACGTAAATTAATATACCAGCTTTACCCTATTTTAAACCACGCTAATATTTTTGCGGGGCATTACCTTACCCAAGCAAAACAACACATAGAAAGGTTAATAAAGTAATCCTAATAAACTAAATTAAACGCAGTAAACATTTAATCCCGACTATATTGAGCTTATACCAATAGCATTAAGTAAGTGATTAATTAGTGTAATTATATTATTGAAAGCCTACTTAATAATGTACATGGAGTGATTATGAAAAACTTTGTATCGCAACGTATTTCATGTCCGCACTGCGGGCATCATATTCATTTAGATTTAGATGCCAGCATGGGAGATCAAGACTACATAGAAGAGTGCAGCGCCTGTTGTAACCCTATTCATTTAAACATGCACATTGACCATGCTCGTAATAAACTAGAATTACATGTAGATAGCGGCGACGAACAAATATTTTAACTCTGCTGACGCAAGTAGTTCTCGACCGTATTTATTATGGTATAGGTTTGCTGATCTACCTCAATATTAAACTCATCACCTAGCTTAGCTGCATCTAAGTTGGTAATAGCGAGGGTTTCGGGAATAAGGTGCAGCCAAAAGCCCTGCTCATCAACATTACCTACAGTTAAACTTGCGCCATTTATAGCCACAAAACCTTTATACAATACATACTTTTGCCACTGCGGCGGTATGCGCAATTGCATTTTATAATTACTTTGCTGTTTAACTATTTGCACCACTTTAGCCGTACAGTGAATATGGCCAGATACAATATGCCCGCCAAGTTCAGTACCAAAGGTTACTGAACGCTCATAATTAACTAAACTGCCCAGTTCAAGCTTACCTAAGTTAGTTAACTTGAGTGTTTCATCAATCACATCAAAATATACCTGCGCCATTAAATCATCATCACTTGCTAATACTTTAACAACCGTTAAACAGCAGCCATTAATAGCAATACTCGCCCCTAAATTTAGTTGCTGTATATATTGCTTTTCAACCGCTATGGTTAATTGCATCACGCCATTTACTTGGTTAGCCGACACGACTCTCGCTTGGGTTTGTATAATTCCTGTAAACATATAATCTCTTAAGTTTATTACAAAATTGGGGCTGTTAAGCCTTTGCTGCTTAATAGCCTCTAGTTTAACGTATCAAGTTATAAAATCATGCACTCTTAATAATTATCTTAATGGATTGGCACCCCGCAATAGATTACAATTATGCCCTGTATTATTTCTTAGCTGTTTGTTATGACATTTAGTAATTGGGAAGCTAAACGCTTACTTTCCCTTGCCATCCCCGTTTTTTTAGCTCAGGTTACCCTTGTTTTAATGTCTGTCGTCGATACGATAATGGCAGGCCAAGTAAGCCCAACTGATTTAGCTGCTTTATCTATTGCCACTGGTATTTGGAACCCATTATTACTTGCACTGCAAGGTATTTTACTCGCTTTAACCGGTGTTATTGCACAGTTTGCGGGGGCCAACGATAAAAAAGGCATCAGCCATTATTTTCAACAAGCTTTATATTTAACTGCGCTGCTATGTATTGCTGGGTTTGGTATTGCTCAATTTGCCGATATTATTATTTTAAAACTCGACACCAGCCCTGCTATAGCAACACTTGCCAGTGATTATATTCGCTTTGTTAAATGGGGAGTGTTTGGCTTTTTAATTTTTACCGTTTACAGAAATATGACCGAAGGTATGGGCATGACCAAACCCGCTTTTTATATCAGTCTGTTAGGTTTAGCGGTTAATATTCCGGTTAACTATATTTTTATTAATGGCTTATTTGGCCTACCCGCTTATGGCGGCGCAGGCTGTGGTATTGCTACTGCATTAGTATTAACTGTAATGGCAATAGCCCAGGTTATTTATTGCCAAATGAGTAAAAAAATAGATGCTAAAGGCTTAATGACTCCATTTGAAAAACCTAATTTAACCACTATTGGCATTATCACTAAATTGGGTATTCCTATTTCATTAGCTACTTTTTTTGAAGTAACCTTATTTGCCTGCATTCCATTATTTATAGCCCATTTAGGCGCCGTAGCCGTATCTGGCCATCAAATTGCCGCCAGTGTTACCACTTTATTGTTTATGATGCCGCTTAGCCTTTCTATTGCTATAAGCATACGCATAGGTAACTTATATGGTCAAAACCATTTAAAACAACTAAAAGTTGCTGTTTCAACTAGCTATATACTGGCAGCGCTCATTGCCCTATTTGTTGCCGTAACTACCTTTTTAGGCCGCGATTTAATAAGCCAACTGTATAGCGACAGCCCCGAAGTACTGGCACTGGCTTCATCAATCATGATTTTAGCCTGTATATATCAATTACCTGATGCACTACAAGTTGCTGCAAATGGCATATTACGTGGATTAAAATACACCGCACCTATTTCATATATTACATTTGTATCGTATTGGTTAGTTGGCTTTGCACTAGGCTATGTATTAGCCAGAACCGACTTAATCGTCCCAGCAATGGGCCCACATGGTTTTTGGTTGGGCATTATTGTTGGCTTAACACTCGCTGCTGTATTGTTAATGTACACAGTACATAGACGTTTTAAATATGAACCATCTTTGCAAGCTTAAACGGCTATTAGTAAAGCCACTGCCAATAATCTGTTTATTGGTAGTGTGCTTTATTGCATTAACCGCTTGTAGCGATAAGCCCAGTAATGCAAATCATACTTATATCCAGCGACTAGCTAACACGCTTGATTTACAGCCAGTAACACCAAAACCGCTAGTGCCACTAAGCTTAATACCATTAACTGTATTAAGTGATAGCAACATCACCTTGGGCATTATTCAACTTGCCAGTTTAAGCCACTGCAAACTTAACGTCCTCATTAGCGAGCATAATAACCAACTCGGTAAAACCGCCACAGCGGCAAGCATATTAATCTATCAAATAAAATTTATACAAAGTGCGCAGCAGTGCTTAACTTCGCTTGAAAAAGACTCTTCTATTTATAAAAAGATTTTGGCGGCAACCGAACACAAACAAAATAACTTAATGCACTACTTTAATAGCATGCTCTATAAAGAGTCCGAGCTTAATCGCATTTGGCAACTGAGCTCGCGAGAGCTTTCAATAACCCCAGCAGGCTTTAGCGACACAGTAAATGCCGTAACAAAGCTGGTAAATATTAAACAACAAATAACCAAGCAGCAGTTTGCACAAATAAACTCCGAGCATTTATTTGCCGCACTAGAGCAGCTTAATAAATACCAGTTTAACCAGCAGCTAATTCAATCAGCAAGAACGCAAATAGCCCTAAATAACAGTGCTACCCAATTTATAAACACCATAAATATTAGCCAGCTATGCCAAGCAGGTAAAAATAATAACCAAGCGCAAATTGTAAATAATATCTTTAAAAAATATTACTTAGGACAAGTGCAACCTTACCAAGCACAGCTCGCCGGCTACTTAGAAACCCTGCAACCGCTATATCAACAACTTTGGTATAAAACAGCAATCACCAGCAAACCAATTAATAATTTACTCCAGCCCAATGCAAACAGTAACTTATTGAACCAACTAAAATACTCAGCTAAAAACCATGTACTTTGGTGGCAAGTTTTTTATAAAACGTGTGAAATCAGCCCAATATGAATAAAAAAACGGCAAATAAACGCAAAAACTATAAAGCTGCTTGATCCAACTCCCATCACGCTATATATTAGCGCCCGTGCTACCTAGTTAGCACTTAGCTTAAATTAAAGTAATACGACTGTAGCTCAGTTGGTTAGAGCACTACCTTGACATGGTAGGGGTCGGTGGTTCGAATCCACTCAGTCGTACCAACATTTAAGAAAAAGTATAATTGAAGGAAAGAGCACTACCTACTCTTGATCACCCGGTCCAAGAGTCAGTGATTCAATTCATTCAGTCGTACCAACATTTAAGAATCCTAAAAAAATTGTACGACCGTAGCTCAGCTGGTTAGAGCGCTACCTTGACATGGTAGAGGTCGGTGGTTCGAATCCACTCGGTCGTACCAATTCAAAGTAATGAGAACATCTAAAAAGAACACTCCCAACTCTTGCTCACCTACTCTAAAGCTCTACGGTTAAAACCAACTCAATCACACCAGCTAACTCTTTCATTTCAAGCAGTTAAATACCCCAAGTAGTTTATTTAATTCTTAATACTTAATACTTAATACTTAAGCATAATTACTAAAAGTATAAACTTTGGCTGCAACTAAAGCTTTGTTTAATGATAATTTGATTTGCATGTTTCGCTATCAAAGATAAGCCTATTCTAAAAGCCTTTTTATAAAAATTTAAATACCATTTTTTACAGGGATCTATCTCGGCTAATTCTCGTACTATACTATTTGGGCTATTAGTATAGTATTGAGTAATCAGTGTATTTTGTTTTCATTCTAAATAATCATTAAAGGAGCAATTGTATGAGTGATAAAAGATGTCCTTTTGACCATACCCCTCTCACCACTAACAGCGGTGCGCCTGTTGTTGATAACCAAAATAGTATGACCGCTGGTAAGCGTGGGCCATTACTTGCTCAAGACGTTTGGCTAAATGAAAAGCTGGCAAATTTTGTACGCGAAGTTATTCCAGAGCGCCGTATGCATGCAAAGGGCTCTGGCGCGTTTGGCACATTTACTGTTACTAACGACATTAGTAAGTATTCTTGTGCAAAAATATTCAGCGAAGTTGGTAAAAAAACCGAAATGTTTGCTCGATTTAGTACGGTAGCAGGTGAACGTGGCGCTGCTGATGCTGAGCGTGATATTCGTGGGTTTGCATTAAAGTTTTATACCGAAGAAGGCAATTGGGATATGGTTGGTAATAATACCCCTGTATTCTTTTTACGTGATCCACTTAAATTCCCAGATTTGAATAAAGCGGTAAAGCGCGATCCTCGTACTAATATGCGCTCTGCAACTAACAATTGGGACTTTTGGACTTTATTACCTGAAGCACTCCATCAAGTAACGGTTGTAATGAGTGATCGTGGTATACCTGCCTCGTATAGACATATGCATGGTTTTGGCTCACACACCTATAGTTTGTGGAATGAAGCCGGTGAGCGCTTTTGGGTGAAATTTCATTTTCGTACACAGCAAGGTATTAAAAACTTAACCGATGCAGAAGCTGCTGAAATAGTTGCTATGGATCGTGAAAGTAATCAAAAAGATTTATTTGAATCGATTGAGCGCGGCGACTTCCCTAAATGGAAAATGTATGTGCAAATTATGCCTGAAGCCGAAGCTGATAACGTGCCGTATCATCCTTTTGATTTAACTAAAGTATGGCCTAAAGCTGATTACCCACTGATTGAAGTAGGTGAGTATGAGTTAAATAAAAACGCTGATAACTACTTTGCTGACGTAGAGCAAGCTGCTTTTGCACCGAGTAATTTAGTACCTGGAATTGGCGTATCACCAGATAAAATGCTACAAGCCCGTTTAATTAACTACGCTGATGCACAGCGCTACCGTGTAGGTGTGAATCATAATCAAGTGCCGGTAAATCAACCTCGCTGCCCTGTTAATAGCAATGCGCGCGATGGACAAGGCCGTGTTGATGGTAACTATGGCGCAAGGCCACACTACGAACCTAATAGCTTTGGCCAGTGGCAAGAGCAGTCACAATATGTTGAGCCGCCACTTAAAATTAATGGCGATGCTAAACATTACGACTTCCGTGAAGACGATAGCGACTACTTTAGCCAACCACGCGCTCTTTTTAACTTAATGAATGATGAGCAAAAACAAGCGCTATTTAGTAATACGGCGGCACAAATGGGTGATACCTATGACTTTATTAAATATCGTCATATTCGTAACTGTAATCAGTGCCATCCTGCCTATGGTGAAGGTGTTGCTAAAGCCCTTGGAATGACGGTTGCTGATGCAATAAAAGCACGTGAAACAGACCCTGCAAAACATTTACCTGGCTGCTTATAAACTATTAGCTATATCTAAATTTTGATATTACAGCTAGAAACACAGTTTTGATAAGCAAGGATGCTTTGTAATATTTGCTGCCCTTAAAGGGCAAATGATTTTATTGGCTTAATAGTGTAACCCGGTCTATTTGTGAGTTTTATGCTAAAACGCAGTTATTGCTAGCTGGCTTTTCTAACAAAAAGCCAGCTAATTACAGCAGTAATAAATGTAGTTAACCTTAGTCTGTGGTTTAATTTATATAACCCATTTAAATAATGCACTTGTATATTCTCCCTTATACCAGTTCCACTACATAATTAACCTTCTCTATTCATGACAGCTAATCATAAAAAACTCAAAACCGTTTTGCTGCTCGCTTAAGTCTTGATTAAAGCCAGCCGACACATATAAAAAACCATCATCTGCTACAAGCTGTTTAAGCTTATTTACACTATCAGAAAAGTCATCCATAAAATTAGTCTCGGAGTTTTCAAGCAACTTTTTATGCCCAAATAAAGCCTTTGGTGTGTACTGATTTGATTTAACAAATTCAGTTAACGTATCTTGATTAGAAAAGGTTTTAAAACCATGTTTACACTCGGCTAAAAGTGCTAATAAATCCGCAAAGTCAACTTCAACAAATGTTGACTCTTCCATTACCCGAATAAAGGTTAAAATTAAATCATTTGAAAAAGTATCACCAAACTGACTTTTAATTGAATCTGCTATGTCATTTTTAACTTCAAGCGGGAACGCTTTATAACTTTTCATACTAAACTCCTTTTATTTATATATTTAACTTATGGCTTTAAATAAACCATGTATTTAATCGCTAAATTTTTAATTGCTTATAAATGCATTTTTAAAGTGTTGAATAGGCTACCTCAAACCACAGCATTATGCCTTAGATTTATTTGTAAATAAGATTGATTAATAAATGCGTTTTTGTTTGCAATAATACGCTAGGTATTTATCAATAGAGAAATGTATATCAATACCTTACATGAAAAGTGAAGCCAATTTGACAAGCTTCTTGAAGGGAGTTATCTTACCAATTAGTATTATAAAATTACCAATTAACTTACGATTACAAAGTAGGCGTAAAGTAGCCTTATTAATTTTCTATTGTGGCAACATTATGAATTTACAACAATTTAAATCAGAGGATATGAAAATGAAAAGGCGCAGACGTTTTTGGACAATTGTTGAAAAATTAGAAGCCGCGATAGCTCAAGGTATTTATCCTGTAGGTACACGGTTACCAGCAGAGCGTGAGTTAGCCGAAATTCACCAAGTAAGCCGCCCAACTATACGCGAGGCAATTATTGCACTTGAAGTCAGAGAGCGCGTTGAAGTAAAAACGGGATCTGGTGTTTTTGTTACTGACACTAAAAAGTCAGAAAGCTTCGCTAAACCAATTAGTGCATTTGAGCTAACTCAAGCCCGTGCTTTGGTTGAAGCAGAGGCTGCAGCACTGTCTGCCGCAACGATACAAAGTGAAGAGTTAGCGTTGTTAAAACAAACACTTGATGACATGCGTATTGCTGAAACTGCGAATGCAGCCGATCAACGTTTTCATGAAATTATCGCGCAATCAACCCGCAATAACGCTATTGTTTTAACAATTAATAATCTTTGGAAGTTGAGATTAACCGAACCTGAAATTATCTCGGCTCATGAAGATGTTTGTTCGCAAAGTAACGAGCAACGAATACAAGAACACACTGCTATATACGAAGCAATTGCATCGCATGACTCATCAGCAGCAAGAAAAGCAATGCATAACCACTTTAACCGATTAATTAACGCATTATTTGCAGCGAGTGAAGCTAAAGCGCTTGAAGAGATAAAACGTAAAACAGATGAAACCCGTGGATTGTATTCTATTACCCATTTAACCCACTAGGTTAGTGTGTTCACCAAATAAAAAAGGCTCTAAATTAGAGCCTTTTTTGTGTTAGTTGCTTTAATTTAGAACTTAAAGCTCATACCCAAGAATAAGCGTGGGCCATAGTCATTCACTTCACCTAAGTTCCCCTCAACAAAGAAGTCTTGTGATTTAGGTGCACTAAATAAGTTAATTGCCTCTGCTTTAATTCTAATGTGCTCATTAATTTTATAAGATGCGCGCATTTCCCACACCCCTACCCCGTCTACATAACGTAAGCGAGTACCATTAGATGTGTAAGGTTGGAAGTATTCGCTACGGTATTTGTAAATAACCGCGGTATCAAATCCACCAATTTGGTAGTACAACTGGCTACTAAATACATGCTTAGAGAAGCCAGGTACTGAAGCTGGTGGAATAATACCTGCTTGCAGTTGAGTTGAATTTCCATCTACATCAGTTTCATACGTGTCGCCGTATAAACTATCTTGGAACTCAAAATCAGTGTCGGCAAAGTTATAACCAAACTTCATACCAATTCCGTTATCCCAGCGATATGAAAATGAGGCTTCAAGGCCTAATATTTCGCTATCTTCGTCAGAGGTTACAGAGTTAGTAATGGGTAAAGATACTGTTTCACCGCCCACAATAAAGTCTTCAATAACTGTTTGCTGTTGAAAACCGCCTTGAAACTGTTTGTAGTAAAGGCTTAACGCAAAAATCGAGTCTTCATTTGGGTACCATTCAAAAGCGGCATCGTAGTTCCACGACATAAGTGGTTGAGTATTTGGGTTACCAGAACCATTTACGCCTACTAGTAAATCACTAATTGATGTTGCAGTACCTTCTTTATCTTCTTCAAATGTACGGCTGTAACCTAAATTTGATGGATCAGCACGCGACATACCACGGTATATACCCGCCCGAAGTAAAATATTTTCACTGTAATCAATAACTAAGTTAAAGCTTGGTAAGTATTTAGTGTAATCGCCACCACTTTGTATTCTATCTAATGAGCCTGAACTTGATTCAACAAGAGAAAGCACACCTGTGTCACTAGTTACTATATCAAAGCTATTTCTAAAACCAATCGACGTAACTTCTGTATCTACAATACGAAGACCAAAGTTACCGCGAATAAACTTACCAAACATTTCAGTATCATAATTAGCCATTAAATATACTGAGGTTGTTTTTTCGGTTACATCTATTGTACCTGTATTTTCGTACTCAACATCGGGGTAAGCAAACTGCCCGTCTACGTTAGAGCCGGCAACTGCTTGAGAAAAACAAACGTTATCGTAGGTTGCCCATGATGAGCCTGTACCAGTGCCTATTGCATTACCATCAGCATCTATATTGGTTACAATATTGCCATCAGATACGCCTGATAAAAAACCTGATTCAGGGAAGTCGATTTGACATCCTTGTAGCACATTAAGCGCATCTGTGCCTGAATCTAACGTAAATTCGTTTCTTGAACCATTACCTTGGCTGCCACCAAATTGCACAAAGCTCAATTCAGATGTTCTAATGCCGCCCTTAATACTAGTAAAAACATTACCCTCGAGTAAGTAATCAAAATCTAGTCGAGCTGACATAACTTCGTTCTCACGAACGTTTTCACGATCTAAACGTGTTCTTAAGCTATCTGTAAAGTTTGAAATATCGGTAACATCAAAGTCTGTTAACGTAAAGTGAGGTATTTCTGTGCCCATATCCCAGGTAAAGAATTTTTGGCTTGAAGTCCTACCGCGGTTAGATATTTGCAGCTCTTCTCGTTCAGTTTTTGAATAGGCTAAATCTAAGTCAACTGTTAATCTATCGGTAACAGTATGTTCAATGTTTATGCCGTAGCCTTGGTAGTTTTCTTCACGAGAAAATTGCTCACCCGCCGACTCTATGCGCTCTTCACCTTCCCAATGCAAAATACCACCTACATCATTGGTAACCAATGTAGGGCCTGTTATACCTGGTGTAGCACGTTTTTGTAAAAAGATTAGATCGTGACGCGCTTCTTGTTGTGTTCTATCTGATATTTGCGTATCAATGTTAATATCCCACGCAGCTGATGGCTGGTACTGTAATGCAAAAAACACCGCATCACGCTCATCAGACGTTTCGTTTTGACGAAAGCTGCGGCTACTGCCAGTCCAAGCATATGGAGTACCGTCACTTTCTGCTTTACCTGTTTGCGAGTCTATTTTGGTTTGATAACCTTGGTTTTTTAATTTATCGCCCGCTACTTGGTCTTCACAGTCGCCAGCTTTACTGCGATAAAATCCTTCATTGGTATTGTTAGGATCGTTTATACAAGCCCATAATGATGAACCCGATGGGCTAGAGCTTCTATATTCAGCTTCTGGTTGGCTAATATCTTGGCGCTGCACACCAAACGACACACCAACGGCTTGCCCATTGTCAAATTCAAACTGATCTACATAACTAAACGTACCGCGATAGCCCATATCACTTTGTAGTGAGTTATCTACGTTACCTTCATCTGGGTTGTAATTTAATTTAACTTCGCCAGATATACTTTGCTTACCAAAATCGAGCGGAGTAATGGTTTCAAGTGCAATTACACCTGCTACCCCACCTTCTATCATTGATGCGTCTTGGGTTTTATATATGGCTACTTTTTTTACCAGCTCAGATGGAAACTGTGAAAAGTTAACTGAGCGATCACCACTACCATTAGTCGCTTCACGGCCATTAATATGTGTTGCACTTAAGAAAGGACCAAGACCACGAATAGTTATTTCTGTTGCACCGCCATTTTCACGATGAGAGGCAGCTCCAGTAATAGATTCAAGTGCTTCACCGATAGATAACGCCGGTAAATCACCAATGTCTTCTGATGAAAGGCCATCGACCACAGTAGTTGATTCGCGTTTAATTGCTATTTGGTCTTGTATAGTTCTACGAGTACCTGTAACACTAATAACTTCAACGTCTTCTTTTGCTTGAGTATTTTCAACGGCTTCCTGTCCATTTGCGGAAAATACAAATGAGCCTAATACACCTGTAATAACGCTGTTTTTAATTAATTTAGCTACTGGGCTAAGTTTAAATCGATTACGAACTTGTTTGTACGCTTCAACATTATTTATATGTTTTTTGTTCAACGCCATTACAAATTCTCCTTTCTAGTTGTGTGTGAAGTGTGTTGCTAGCCGTTTATTTGTGTAAATGAACTAAGGCAGCTATTTTTTTGTAAAGGACTTTTATTACTGCGTTTATTATTAGGTATGGTTTTTTCTTTAACGCTGAAAATTTGTAAATCAATTTTTCACGCTACAAACCCACTTACATTACCAAATAAAAACCTATACATTACCAATTTGTATAAATAAAACCCTTCGCTGTTAACCAGCTTGGTCATATAACCATAATAAAATAACTTTTGCCACTAAAAACAATCAAAAAAAGAACAATTAATTCACAAAAGAATAACGAAACAAGCTTGAAACGCCCACAAACAACTTACCAACAACGACTTCTTGTTATTACCAATTTATTACCCTGTCTTGGTATTTACTTGAGGCTATTAATTTAAGTAAGGCTTTTAAGTGTGATTTATTAAGGTATGAGTAATTAAGGAGTAATAAGGAGGAGCAAAAAATAAAATTAACGCGAGTTTACCCTCTAATGGGCTCGATAACTGCTTATGCGTTATTTTAGCCTTACACCCATACAAGAGCCGAGTAAGCCGACTCAAGTAAACTTGGGGTAATGCGCGCTACCTACATCTATGTGGGTAACGCACAAAAGAGCAACCAAATAGCGTGTATTGGCCTTAACACATCGCTACACGTTTTATATACACTAATATTTAGCATTACTGTTATAAACAGTGCTATTAAAATATTCAGCTGGCGCTATAGAGCCTAAAACAACAGGCACTCGCTGGTGCAAGTTAGTCGGGGCTATATCTAATATTCGGGCTCCTTTTGAAGTGGCTTTACCGCCGGCATTTTCTACTAATAAGGCTAATGGGTTTGCTTCATAGAGGAGTCTTATTTTTCCATTTTCATTACCAGCGCGGTTATCTTGTGGATATAAAAATAACCCGCCACGGCATAAAATACGATGTACATCTCCCACCATAGCAGCGTTCCAACGCACTGAGCTTTTATCAAAGCTTTTACATGTATATAGCAACTTGTCAAAATATACCTGTGTAGGCTCATCCCAATAGCGATAGTTAGCCATATTTACGGCAAACTCACTGCTTTGCTCTGGCACACTAAGTTGGCTATTTGTTAGTAAGTAACCGCCGTGTGTAGAGTCTAATGTATAACACCGTGTAGGGCCGCCAGTACTCATTACAAGTAATGACGAGGGGCCGTAAAGCACATAGCCCGCGCAAACTTGGTTTGCACCTAATTGGTTAAATTGCTCATCGCTATCATAGGGCACATCATCTCGGGCTAAATAAATAGTAAAAATAGTGCCTATTTGGCCATTTACATCTATGTTAGAAGAGCCATCAAGTGGGTCAAATGCCACTATAAACTTTCCCTCTGGGTTGGCTCCGACTGCGTGATCTTCTTCTTCTGACGCTACAGTTCTCACTGAGCTGTCCTCTAGCAAAATATCTTTAAGTAGTTGATTGGCTATTACATCAAGCTTTTTTTGCACTTCACCTTGAATGTTTTCATTTAAGGTTGAACCCAAAACACCGGCTAATTCACCTTGGCTTACTCTAAAAGCAATTTCTTTGCTGGTCGCTAAAATTGTGCGAATAAGTAAAATAAGGTCGGTTTGTACGCCATCTTCTTTTAATACTGTATTTAGTCTTTTCATGCACTATACCTATTTACACAATTTAGATCGTTAAAACACTGAACAAGCCTTGCAACCATACTTTGCTCTGAATGGCGAAGCCATACACGTGGATCATAGTATTTTTTATTGGGTTTATCGTCCCCATCTGGGTTACCAATTTGGCCTTGTAAGTACGCTTGCTTGCTAGTGTAATAATCTAAAATACCGGTCCAACACGCCCATTGGGTGTCGGTATCAATATTCATTTTAACTACGCCATAGGTTAAAGACTCAACAATTTTGTCGTACTCTGAGCCACTACCACCATGAAATACAAAGTTAATTGAGTTAGGGGGTAAATTAAATTTATTTGATACGTAAGCTTGTGAGTCTTTTAAAATGGTTGGTGTAAGTACCACGTTACCCGGCTTATAAACACCATGAACGTTGCCAAAAGACGCCGCAATAATAAAGTTAGGGCTTATTTTGCTTAATCGCTCATACGCGTAAGCAACATCTTCAGGTTGCGTATACAGTGCAGAACTGTCTAGGTGAGAGTTATCAACACCATCTTCTTCGCCACCGGTACAACCAAGTTCAATTTCAAGCGTCATCCCTATTTTGCTCATGCGCGCTAAATAACGCGCACATATCTCGATATTTTCTTCTAAAGGTTCTTCAGATAAATCTATCATATGCGAGCTAAAAAGTGGTTTGCCCGTTAACTCAAAGTGCTGTTCACCTGCATCGAGCAAACCATCTATCCAAGGTAGTAACTTTTTAGCAGCATGATCTGTATGTAGCATTACGGGTATTTCATAATGCGCAGCAACTGTATGTACATATTTAGCCGCACTAACTGCGCCAAGTACTGCAGATTGTTGCTCTGGTAATACCAAACTTTTACCACAAAAAAATTGTGCGCCGCCATTAGAAAGCTGAATAATAACAGGCGAGTTCATTTTTTTTGCAGCTTCAAGCGTTGCATTAATAGACGTTGTACTAACAACATTTACCGCAGGTAAAGCATACTGATTAGCACGTGCATGTTCGTATACAATTCTTACATCGTCGCCAACTACTACACCTGGCAATATTGCCGGGGCTAAATCTTTCATTGTTTGTTCCTTACTACTTTAATGCTTGAATACACGAGTCAGTAATTGCTTGCCAGTTTTCTTGTGCAACCCACTCTTTATTTGCGATCCAAGTACCACCCACAGCAAATACATTATTTAAAGATAAGTAATCCATTTTATTTTTCTCGCTTACGCCACCTGTAGGACAAAAGCTAGCGGCTCTAAATACTGACGATACAGCCGATACGAATGGTGCACCACCAGCGAGCGATGCAGGGAATAATTTTTGCTCTTCAAAACCGTACTCAAGCGCCATTAAAATGTCACCCGTGTTAGACACACCAGGAAGTACCGGCACATTGCATTTTGTTAGCGCGGCTAATAATTGCGGAGACACTGCTGGCGTAACAATAAAGTCGGCACCTGCTGCAAGTGCGTGCTCTAAAATGTCAGTATTTATTACTGTACCAGCACCTACTTTAAGCGCTGGCACCTGCTCTTTAATAGCTTTTAATGCATCTAACGATGCATCAGTTCTAAGTACTACTTCAACCAAAGTAAGGCCAGCATTGGCCATAGCTTGAGCTATTTTAACGCCTTGCTCTGGTGTGTCGGCTTGAATTATAGGCAATAATGTTTGCCCTGACATAAGTTCAGAAAAGCGAGTCATAACCTTGTTCCTTTATTAAAGATAATGCGGCCGAACTGATGCGGCCTTTAAATTTAGTTAAATAGCGGCTTCAGCCATTGCTAACTGAAATATATCTTTTGGCACAATAGCCCCAGGTTGTTGTATAACTGCACCGGCGGCTTTTGCAGCAAGTTGTACTGCGTTTTCAATAGTTAGCCCCGATAAACGCGCACCTAAATATACACCGTTAAAAGCATCACCCGCGGAGGTTGTATCAACAACATTTTTAACCGGTATAATAGTATGGCTTTGAAGCGTATTGTCGTGTTTTGTCACAACTGATGCTGGACCATTTTTAACAACAATTTCTTCAATTTTATATTTTTGTAAGTATTCAATAACCGCATCTACGCTATGCACATTATAAAGCGTGGTTAAATCTTCAACGCCTGGCAGGGTAATGTCTGCAACAGAAAACGCTAAATGATACTGCGCTTTCGTCTCCTCTGTGTTTTTCCATAAACGCGCTCTGTAATTGGGATCAAATACTATTTTTACTCCGGCATTTTTGAGCTGCGTTACAATTTGCCAAAAGCGCTCACGCGCTCCTTCTTCTATTACAGCAAGTGAAATACCCGAAAAGAAAAACATATCACCTTGTGAAAGTTGCTCAACAAGATCGGGAGTTAAAAAATCAACAATCTTTTTAGCGGCAGCATCACTGCGCCAATAAATAAAGCTACGCTCGCCATGCTCGTCCGTTTCTATGTAATACATGCCCGGTACTTTGGTATCGTGAGCAAATACAAACTGAGTGTCTAACTGTTCGCTTTTAAAGCGTTCAAGCATTTTTTTACTTAAGTTATCTTGGCCTAAAGCGGTTACAACAGAGGTCGAAATTTGCGCAAAGCTACGCTTTAAATAAACGGCAGAATTATAAACATCACCTGCAAATGATTGGTGCAGTGTTGCCTCACTCATAGCTCTAAGCTCGACCATGCATTCACCAAGAAAGTAAATATTTTTCATTTTGGAAGTTATCCTATGTAGTTAACTGCTATGCGCTTTATAAAACACAGTGGCATAGCAGTTAGTATCGAGATTATTGAGGCTTTTTAAGAGGTTCTATTTTTGGAATAAGGATCCAAACAGCAGCCATTGCAATAATTGCTAATGAGGCACCAATAATAAATGCTGGCGCATAATTACCATCGGCAGTAAGTATAGGAACCAAAGATGTAAGGCCTACAGCACCTAACTTTGCCGCCATACCAGAGAAACCTGATAGTGTGCCCACAGCCTTTTTACCCAGTAAGTCACTCGGTAATGTTTGTACGTTACCAATGGCTGTTTGAAAACCAAATAAAATAACCGCCATAATAAGTACCGCTGTTACTGGGCCACCTGGGTTAGCCATTGCAAGCAGTGCCGGTAGCATAATTAAACAGCCCAATGTTATGGTAAGTTTACGTGTTTTATCGGTATTCCAACCAGATTTGAGCCTGTTTTGCGCTAACAAGCCACCAAACCATGCACCAAACATAGCACCAACATAAGGCACCCATCCGTATATACCAATAGATTTAACATCCATGCCATACACTTCGTTTAGATAAATAGGGATCCAAAAAACAAACAGCCACCAAATAGGATCAATCGCTGCCGAGGCAATAATTACGCCCCAACTTTGCTTACGACACAACAGTTCTGCGGTAGAAGGGTTGTATTCTTCTTCCTCTTCGTCTGTTACATCGCCATTATCATCAACACGTCTTTGGCCCGTTAAAATGTACTCACGTTCTTGAGCTGTAAGCCAAGGGTGAGAGCTAGGCGGCGCTTTAACTAAAATTAACCACGGCACTAACCAAAGAAAACCTAAAACACCAATAGCAACAAACACCATTTGCCAGCTAAAGTAAATTGTTAAATAGGCAATTAAAGGGATGGCAATAATACCGCCAATTGCCGCGCCAGAATTAAAAATACCCTGTGCTAAAGCACGTTCTTTAGTCGGAAACCATTCAGCGTTACCTTTAGCAGCACCTGGCCAGTTACCTGCTTCGGCCACACCTAAAATAGCGCGGAAAAAGCTAAAACTAAGTACACCTTGAGCAAATGCATGTGCAATTGTTGCAAGCGACCAAACACCAATTGATAAAACAAAGCCGAGTCGTGTGCCTACCCAGTCAAATATTTTACCAAATATGGCTTGGCCAAAAGCATAAGAAAACACAAACACAATAGAGATATTAGCGTATATTTGTTTACGCTCTAACGCCGATTCATCCGGGAATAAATCCTCAACTATGTCTGGCCAAAGTACACTCAGTGCCTGGCGATCGATATAATTGATAATAGTGGCAAGCGCAATTAGCGCGATAACCCACCAACGTAAGCCTTTAAGTTGCATAATTATTCCTCAATAAAGTCTTCACGAGCTGGGCTAAAGGTATCAATTAAAATACCACCCGTTGGGCAGGTTGCGCCATGATCAGCGAAAGGAGGTATTAAACAACTATCACCGGGCTTTAATATTTTAGTCACGCCATCAATATTAAAATGAAATTCACCTTCAACAACATAAGTAACTTGGGAGTGCCTATGCGCATGGTTATAGCCAATAGCTCCTTTTTCGAACCAAATTTTAACGGCCATTAGTTCTTCGTTATAACCCAGCATTTGACGCTTTAAGCCATTACCTAAGTCTTCAATTTCAGTTTCGTTGCCAAATGAAAAGTGTGCACTTTGCTTTTGCATCCTGTTTACTCCTGGTTATTGTTCATCGCATAAACGCCCAGTCGGCTATTTAAGGTGAATACTTTATTTTGAAATTTAAATGTATTTTTTATTGTGCTATGAGCTTTATTTATAGCCACTAAATACGATTTACCTTTAATACTCAGCTGTACAAGTACTAAGTCATCTTGCTCGGTATATTTAAGTGCCGACACTCGACTAACCGCTTCTAATGTATATTCTTTACTTGGGTTGTATTCACCATGGGGTTCTAATACCGATATAAACGTATGCTGCTTTTGCGCGTTTACACGGCGAATAAAACCGTTTTCATTGCGTAAATTAAATTGCGGATCGTTTGCACCAATTTGAGTAAACAAAAACGTCTCGTCACCCTTCACCAAACTGGTTTGCGTATAAAAACGACCGTTATCGTTAAGCCAAGTTACTTTAGCTAAGCCACTTTGTGGTTGTGCCTGCCCTTTTAGCCATAAGTGCTGATAACCATTTTTAGACCCAAGTGCAGCAAGCTGAGTTGTACTGGCTTTTAATTCAAAGCTGGTATCAATAAGCTGACCTTTGTAATGCAGTGGTAAATCAAATTGATGCGCGTTATCGGCAGCAACATTAAATACATCCAGTGCAATGCTGCTTTTAAGCTCTGGTAAATTAATTAATGCCAAGGTGCGCTCAAGTTCAACACCTTTATACGCGGTGCTTATTTCGCCACTTGATACCGTGCCAAACTCATTGGTTTCGAAAAAGTTTAGTGTTGGATGGTTGTTATTACCCACATCTACATTGGCATTAAAGTGTGTGGTTTCGTCAACCACAACAGTATTGTGTGCAACTGTATGCTTAGCATAGGTTTCGTTTTCAGGTAAGTAGCGCCCGCCGTATTTGGCCTCTACATTTAAAAAACGAGCGGCGCCATAATCAGATACAATTTCGTTACCGTGGTCATAAAACTGCCACGTTAACTTATCAAAATGACCGTGGCCTAAACCTTGTGCTGCTGGCTTAAACAATAAAGCCTGATCGCCGCCTACTTGGGTACGCATAACCACTAAAGCACCTTGCTTACCGTCATTACCATCACCAAAAGCAACCGATTTAAACGAATAAGGTTTTGCCATATCGCTATCGAGTGCTTGTGCTACTTTTAAGCCATCGCCAGAGAGAATTATTTGCTCTTGTTGTTTAGCAATATCTAAATAACCCGCGTCGTTTGTTAAGCCATAAGCAGTAGTAACACCATGCACTAGCTCAATGGTATCTATACCTTTGCTTTTTATTGCATCGTTAATTGGGAAAAACAAACCGTTGTAGCTAAGTTGAATAGTGGTATCAATCGCTTTTAATAAAATACCATCGCGGTATTCAAATATTTTTCTTTGTGGTTCGTTGTTTTCAATTGCCTTCGCAAACGTTACAAACGGCAGTAGTGCAAAGCGTTGATAGTAAGGACCTTCGTTGTAGTAACCTTGTGGCGAAAACAGCATTTCTAACTGCTTAATAAAGCCGCCTTTACCCGACTTTTCTAAATCGTATAACGATTTTTCTACCCACTCTGGCTCACCCAGCACATAGCCTGCCATACCTACACCCGCAGTTGCCCACGTACCATGGTTATGTACTTTATTAAATGTTGATGGTTGGCCTACCGATGTAAATAATGAAACCGGGCGTAATAAATCGTTCTCTATTGTTTTAATATTTGCGGCATTTAACGAATCATAAACGAGATCGTATGCTTGTATTGTGTACACAAGCCACATTGCTTCGTTAAGGCTTTGCCAAAAAAACTTACCAGGGTTTTGAGAGTCAACCTTACGCTGTGGGTGTACATCCAAGGTTGGATATAATTTGGCGTAATCAAGTAGCATATCGCGCACATAATTGGCGTATTTATCGTCTTGGCTTAGCTGATAAATAATGCCAGCGTTGTACATAAGTTGGTAATTTTTTTTATGGCGTTCATGTGTATAACCACCACCACCATCTTTAGGTACAGGCACTGTAATAGGGTGTGCTATTTGCTCATCTACTTGCGCTTTTAACAGCTCAAACGCAGTGGCAAACTTGCCACTGCTATTACTGCTAATTGCTTGGCGCATGTGCTTAACATCATCTGTAGTAATTACCAAGTTTGGGTGCGCGGCATGCGCACCCAATGATAAAAACAAGGTAGATACCGCTATAGCAACTGTTTTAAAACGTGTTTGGCATTTTAATAAATACATAATATTAATCTGCCTTATTATTTAAAACGTTATTATTTTTTAACACCGCCGTGTGAGGGCCATTAACTATTAGCTCTTTAACATTAGGTGTTTTTGTGGCATTAAATGTATTGTTTGAAATCTCAGTTTTTGGCTCCCCTACCGTATGCTCAACAACAATTGGGGCCGATTTAACAAATTCATTTTCTTTAATATTTGTTACCTGAACACCATGCACATAAATGCTTGCTTGTGCTTTATTACGCGCCCCAAAACCAACATTCTTAAGCGTGTTATTAATCACTTCTAAATGAGGGCCAAATGTACTTTCGTCTGTACCACCTCGATAAAGCTTAATTAGGCTGCCTTCTACATCATTAAAGGTATTGTTATTAACCGTTACGTATTCAGCGTTATAAACACCTAAATCTTCAATTTCAGTATTTAAGCGTAAAATATCCCCTGTCACATTTGTAAAGCTATTACCTGTTAGAATAATTTCATCAGCCATAGCGCCTTTTCCGGTAACAAAAAAGTGGAATGAATGGTTAATATCTAAAGCAATTAATTTTGAATTGGTCATTACAAAGCGATAGTTATCAAGCATGCCCCACTTTTGCGTACGCAAAATGCTATTATCAATAGCATCTGGTGCATATTCACCAGAAATAAGTAGCCCTTCTAGTTTTAAGTTACCGCCATCGTGTATTTCAAATAAGGTAGAGCGTTGAAAGGTAAGTTTTGATTTACCGCTTTGCTTCGCTTTAATGGTCAAGGTTTTATTAATTTCAACAAGCTTAGACACATCATATTGCCCTGGTGCAAGTTCAAGCACATCACCCGACTGTGCATTATCAATAGCATTTAATAACGCACTAGCACTGGCTTTAACAACATGCGTTTTACCTGAGTCAAACTCAACTATTGCTGGTACTTTTGCATACCAACTAACACCGGTGTCTTCTTTTTTAAGTACTTTTAGGTCGCGCTTTGCACCCACATTTACACTTTTAGATGAAGGGTAAAGTAAACCGTTACTTGCTTTTTCAAGTGTAATACTTTGCTGTTTTACACCATATTCAAGCTCAGAGAGCACTTTAGTATTTGCTATATTGTTACTTAATACTAACCCGCTAACATCATCAAATGTCGAAAATGGTTGCTTAGCGTCTTGATTAATAATTAAATTATTGTTCATTACACTATTTTTTGGTACAGCACTGCGCTCAGCATCGCTACCTGCAGCAAGTTGAATATGACTAACATTTACAAATGTATTGTTTTCAATTGTTGCGTTTTCAACTTGGTGATAACGATTAATAGATGAGTTTGGCACACCGTTCATAACCGTAAAACCACTACCAAAACGATAGCCGGTTAACCCTTGTAGGTAGTTATTTCTAATAATTTGATCTTTATTAATAACGCGAATGCCACCTGTGTGGTCAACGTAAGCGCAAAACTAAGCAGTGCGCTTAGCTATACTCGATGCTTAACTGCACATTCCACGGCATTAAGGTTGAGAAATCGCCATCATCATGACAGTGATTTGGCAGGGTTTTAAATAAGTGCAAAAAGTAATAATAGGGATTAATATCATTAGCCCGACACGTCATCACAATACTATAAAGATTCGCACTCGCCGTTGCTCCATTCACTGATTTTGAAAAAATCCAATTTTTTCTTCCCGTTGTAAACGGCCGGATATCCCGTTCTGTAATATTATTATCAATACCCAAATGACCATCATCGACATAACGAATTAACTTGTGCCATTGGTTGAGGTTGTATTTTATGGCTTTGCCAATGTAGCTGTTATTGATGACTTTATCATTCGCTTCATCAAGCCATTCTTTGAATTTCGTTAATATAGGCAGTGCTTTTTCTTGCCTTAATTGATAGCGCTCTAGGGGTGATAGTTTTTTGTTTTTCGCTTGCGTTTCCAGCGCATATAATCGACTGATAAAGCTGATGGCCTGATTGGCTCGGCCTTTATTTTTCGATTCAGCTTTTAAGGCATCATTATATTTACGTCGAGCGTGCGCCCAGCAGCCGACAGGCGTAATACCCTCTATGCCATCATAAACACTGTAACCATCACATTGTAAATAACCTTCGTAGCCGGATAGAAATTCTTCTGCGCAAGCACGACTTCGACCCGCTTGATAATCATAAATGACCACCGGTTGTTCGCTAACTTCATTGCTGCGGTACACCCACATATAGGATTTACTGCTTGCTGATTTGTCCGGCTCATCAAGCACTTGCACATACGTTTCATCGGCGCATAAGCTATGTTCATTCAGCAAATGTCTTTGCATTGCTTCAACTAGCGGTTTAATAATGACGCCGGCCTTAATACACCAATTCGCTAATGTGCCTCGTGATATCGCTAGGCCGCCACGCTCAAAGATATCGACTTGTCGATAAAGCGGTAGTGCATCGCAGTATTTGGCCGTAACTACCGCGGCTAAGGCTTCGGGGCTGGCAATACTACCAGGAATAGGTTGTGTTGGTTTGGACGCGGTAATGATTTTACTGCTGACTTCATTATGCTCACAATGACGGCACGCATATTTGAATTGTTTGTGTTTGATGACGCTAATTTTGGCAGGAATTATTTTTATCTGCTCGCTGTCTTCACTACCACTGTGATGCATTTCACCGCCACAGCAGGGACAGTCTAGCTCGCTTAACGTGTGCTCTACTTCTTCACGCTCAAAGTGCTCAGCCAATACCTGTTTGCCTTTTTTATGATGCTTAGGCTCGGCTTTAGGTTTGTGTTGCTCGGCTTCATTAAACGTTCCGCGTGGGGCTTTTTCACTTTTCTTGCCGTACTTTTGTGATTTGCTCAGCTTAAGCTCGGCAAGTAAATGGTCAATGCGCGTCTGCATTTCAGCTTTATCTTCAATAAGCGATTGCTTATCTTTAAGCAATGCTTGTTTATCTTCATTCCATGTTTTTTTATCTTCTTCTAACGAGTGCACTTGTGCTTGCAGTGCTTCAAGTTGTGCCTGTAATTTTTCAAGTTCGATAGTAGAAGACATTTTTGGTGTGTGTGGTTAATCGTATGCACAGCATGACATACTGGCAAGATCGTACAAGCCCCCCAAAACGATCACAATGTTTACACCACGGTTAATCCCGCTAAAGCTTTATGCCTTGTTTCATTATTGACGGGTAAACCCGATAATAGCCATTGTAACTGACGCGCTTCAATGCTCATGGCATTAGGACACTCACCATTTTGTGGCCATTGAAATCGACCTTGCTCTAATCGCCGATAATAAAGCCAGAAGCCATTAGTATCCCAAAATAATATTTTTAATTTATCACGCTGTTTGTTGCAAAAGACAAACCACGCTTGACTAAGAGGATCGAGTTCTAACTGATCAGCGACAATCACACTAAGACCATTAATGGACTTACGCATGTCTGTAAAACCCGTGACTAGGTAAACATCTTGTGGACTCTTCATGGCATTACATTGAGCAAAGCAGCAAGGTTTGCTGGGGATAACCGGTCATTAAAGGCCAGTTGGTATCCAGCGGGGGTGGTAATAGTTAATGAGACTTCAGTGACAACACTCGAGGTGCTGAGCATCAGTGGCACCAGTTGTTGTTTATGCTTAACAGGCAATTTATCATGACTATTTTTGGTCACTTTATTACGCCAAGCATAGAAAGTAGACGTATTTAATTGTTGCTGACGGCAAAATTTAGTAATGGTTAAACCGCTATTTTTTTGTTGTTCAAAAATGGCAGCCCAGTGCTGTTTTTTTTGTTGAAGATCCATAATTACCTCGTATAAAATTAACAAGATAAGTGTGACTTAGTTCAATGGAAATGAGAAGGTGGGGCTTAATTTCGCGCTTACTGGTCAACACCATTACCAATAAAAATGTTTTCCTCTACAATATTACCGTTACCATGGCGCAGTGTTAATGTGCCACGCGACTCGTAAAATACGTTATTACGAACAATGTTTTTACCGGCTTTAATAGAAACCGTTTCTACTTCACCATTGGTGCGGTCAAAGTAGTTGTTCTCTACTAATGTGTGCGAATCAGTTAATGAATGATGGCTGGTGCCAACTCGTAGGGTTTCACCACCGTTTGAGCCAAAAGTAGGACGATAACCAAAATAGTTGTTATCTATACGGTGGTAATTTTTTTGGCTTTGCACTGAGTTTAAACGAACTGCAACGGTAACCCCTTTGTTTCGTTTACCCACTAAATGGCTATGATCAAAGCGGTTATGTTGTCCATATAAAGCAACCCAGTAATCTGACTCGCGCTTATCTGGATTACTATAATTATCGATCACTATTTGAGTTACGCGTGAATGGTAGGCTAATTCACTTTTATTTCGACGAAATTCTATTACCGCTGAGCTTGGTGTGTAGCCATCTTTAAATACTAAGCCTGAAACCTCTAAGTATTTACCTGCGAGGCGAAGGTTAGATTGACCAGATAAAATTACTTGGCCTTTAGTTTCCGCGGTTAATAAAATTGGGGCGGCTTTACTTCCTTGGCCTGAAAACAAAATTTCGAAATCATTCCAAGTACCATTTTTTAATATTACTTTATCGCCTGCTACTAAATCGGCTGAGATGCTATTAAAGGCTTGTTTATTCTCTACAAAATAATCTTTGGCAGCTAATTGTGTCGATAAGCAACCAGTGAGAACTAGACTAAGCTTTATTATATTCATTAGACGCATAGTTAACTCTTTTTTATTGTGATTTAAATTTAGGCTTTATGAATGTTGAACAACGGTTTTTGTATAAAGCAGTCAATCTAATCAATCGATAATATTGTGTGTTGCGGCGTTTAAACGCTAATTTAAACGCCATTTTGTATTACTTATTTAACTGCTTAAAGTAATCAAAAATTTCTGGTACGTTGCCCTGTCCCATACCCGCATCAAATGCAGCTTGTAGGTTAGCAGAAGAACCTTCGGCAATTTTTGACTCAGTGCCTAAGTCTTCAACCATTTGCAGGAAGTAACCTAAATCTTTGTTTGCATTAGCAATAGAAAAACCAAGATCGCTTACATTATCAACGGCGTAGTTTTTACAAAATTGCATAAATGGAGAGTTTGATGGACCTGTAGACATAATGTCGAAAAGTTGTTGGCGGTCTACACCAGCACGATCAGCCACTGCAAATGCTTGTGACATTGCACATACTGTTGTCATACCCATAAAGTTATTAATTAACTTAGTAGTATGCCCTGCACCTAGCTCACCTAAGTGAAACACGTTTTCGCCTTGATCTTCTAACACTGGCTTAACTTTATTAAATGTATCAATATCGCCCGCAGCCATAATATTTAATAGACCATCTTTAGCGTGTGCTGGTGTACGACCTAATGGTGCGTCAATCATACCTGCGCCTTTAGCAGCTAAATCTGCACCAATTTTTTTAGTAGATGATGGAATAGATGTACCAAAATCAACTAATACCGCGCCTTCTTTAATACCGGCTAAAATGCCATCTTCGGCGTAAACAATTTTTTCAACAACAGCAGATGTTGTAAGACAAAACATAACAATGTCTGACCCTGCAGCAAGCTCTTTTGCTGTGCTTGCTGTTTTTGCGCCTCTAGAAACACACGCTGCAACCGCCTCTTTGTTAAGATCCATAACAATAAGATCGTAGCCTTTGTTTTGTAAATTCTCGGCCATGTTGCCGCCCATTAAGCCAAGGCCAATAAAACCAATAGTAGGTTTTGACATAAAAAAACTCCCAATAATTGTGACGTATACTTATAGTCGAATTATTTATACACCTGATAAGCACACTTTATTTAAATTTAAATTCATTAAAATTATTTACCAAAAAGCTTTGGTTGTCATAACCAAATTAAGTGTCCAATTTTAATCAACCTGAATAATTTAGCTTAATAAACAATCTAATTTTAATTTAGAACTGCTCTTCTCTACATTGATAAAGCGTTACATTAGTAAAGAATTACCCTTGAGAATGTAAACACCGTATTACCAACCACTTTAATTGTCAACCAATATAATTTACCAAGCAACAACAAAGTAAGATTTAAAACATACTCTTCATCTAAAAATAAAGTTATTAATATGACAAAAAAACAATCACACAATTCAAGGTGTTGATTTTAATTAATTTATACTCATTACGCACCTAGCCAACCTAGTGCACCCAAAAAGACAAATTGGTAATAACATTGTGAATTTAATTTAAAGCTTTTTTGCTTTGTTACTAAAAAGCAGCAGGCATAATTGATGGCTCAACTTATTTTAAGACAATAAAAAGGGGGAATTTATGATTTAAGGAGCTAATATTAATTAAATTTAACAAAGCTCTCAGTAAAGCTATGCAGGTTAGATGCGCTTTCTTACAGATATAATAAACCTAAATTTAATTTAATAAGAAATGAAAACAATGACTTAAACTAACTATACCTAAGCAACCATGAAAGCCACGGTATTGTTTTTATAGGATAAAGCTATATTGCCAAGCGTTTGATTATTGAAGCTATAAATTGCTAATTTAAAAATATAAGCTAAGTAGAGGTTACAAAGCGAAGTAGTGCTTATCATTTTATACTGAATGCTATTGCTAGGTGCTAGGTGCTAGGTATTAGGTGCTATGGCGGGTATTCTGATTTATTCACTAAAAAAGTAAGTCATGCTTTAACATTACAAATGTTAAAGTTAAACGCTTTGGCTGTTGTTTAAATCAATGTTAGATTAATTGGTTACTTATAAAAAATGAAACCGCTAGAAATATATCTAAACGGTTTCATTGGTTAAATTATATTAAAGTAAGTGTATTAACCAAATACCTTCATACGTTCTTCAACCGGTTTAAACTCCTTGTCGCCTGCTGGCTGATCGATAGCGCCAAATACCATTTGTGCATTCAATTCCCAGTCTGCAGCTATGTTCCACTCATCTGCAACTTTTTGATCGATAACTGGATTATAATGTTGCAGGTTGGCACCAATGTCTAAGCTAGCCAATGCTGTCCAAATCGCATACTGATGCATAGCGCTGCTTTGTTGCGCCCAAATTGGAAATTTGTCAGCATACAAAGGTGCAGCTTCTTGCATGTTTCTTACTACGGCTTTGTCCTCGAAGAACAATACCGTACCTGCACCGGCTCTAAAGCCTGCAATTTTATTTTTAGTACCTTGAAATTTTTCGTCGTCACCAACGATAACTCTAAGCGTTTCTTCAGTAATGTCCCACAGTTTGTGATGCTCATCACCAAACAAAACGACGATACGTGCCGACTGAGAGTTAAAAGCTGATGGCGTATGCAAAACTGCGTGCTCAACAAGCTTAACTACTTCTTCGTTAGAAACTGGCAACTGATCGCTTAGAGCATAGATAGAGCGACGCTTCTGTGCTAATTGTTGTAAATCTTTTAAGTTTGACATTATTATCTCCTGTGGTTGTTCAAATATTTAAGTAATTAAAAACTAATCTATTTACGGTTACTTACCTAAAAGTAACCAAAAACCGAGCACTAACAATAAATAATTCATTATCTTTAAAAATAACACTTTATCCAGTACTTCATTAATTTTTACCCCTAACCAATTACCTACAAATGCCAGTGGGAAAAAGGCCAGTGCAGTTAAAATTGTCTCACCCGTTAACAAGCCGAACGATAAAGCTGCAATAAGTTTTATTACATTCATCATTGCGAAAAATATCGCCGCGGTAGCAACAAACTTACCCGGAGTAAGCCCTATCGCTGTGAAATAAATAATAATGGGTGGCCCACCCGCATGCACTAAACTGCTGGTAATACCGGAGAACATGGACATTATCCCCGCGCCAATTTTATTACTGAGAATTTTAAGCGAGCTTTTTTTAAAGAAAATATTTTTAATTGAAAAAACAATACATATTAAGGCGATTATCAAGCGTAAGTGCTTTGCATTAATAACGTCTATAATTAAATAAGCAATGAGCACACCTACTATTGCCCCAGGAATTAGGGGCAGAAGTAGTTGATTGTCCCATTTTCGCCAGTAACTTCTTACGCTTAACATGTCGCCAATAATTAATAGTGGCAGCATCAGTGCAATGGCTTGCGCTGCTGGCAATTTTAGCATTAGCAGCGGCACGGCAAACACGCCTAGTGCCCCTGCAAACGCTGATTTTGAAACACCTATCAACACAACAACAGCTGCTATTAAAACAAGTGTTGTAATATCCATACTAGAAATCCGCCGGTAATTCAAACCATAAAGCTTCAAGTTCAGCTGTTGCTTCAAGGTTTAACTCTGTCGCGGGGTCAACCGCAAAGGCATCACCTGCAGCAAATTCTTTACCATCAACCATTACGCTACCTTTTACAATGTGCAGGTAACCAATTTGCTTACCCGAGGCCAGCATAAACGTTTGTTGCGCGTTTAAAACTAAGCGTGACAAGCTTGCATCTTGATTAATTGACAATGCATTTTCGCCGCCCTCTGGTGTAAGTAATGGCGTTAGTGGACCATTTTGCGCAATACTTTTTTGCTCATAACTTGGTTTAATTCCCATTTTATTGGGCTGTATCCAAATTTGTAAAAACTTAACTTGGTCAGTGTTAGATGCATTATATTCTGAATGCATTACGCCACTGCCCGCACTCATACGTTGTACGTCGCCTGCCGGTACAGTGTGCTTATTGCCTTCACTGTCTTCATGCTTTAATGCGCCTTGCATAACATACGAAATAATTTCCATATCGCGGTGCCCGTGCGTCCCAAAACCTTTACCTGGCATAACCATGTCGTCGTTTATTACGCGCAGTGCTGAAACACCCATATGTTTTGGATCGTAGTAACTGCCAAAAGAAAAACTATGTTTGCTTTGCAACCAACCAAGATCGACCGAGCCGCGCTCTTGTGACTTTCTTATATATTTCATTATAAATTCCTTCATCTATTCCAATGAAGCCAGTTTACTACTGTGTTTATACGATTAAAATTAGCTGTTTTAGTATCAACCATTCTATTTAAAAGAATGTTTATTGTAATTCTTCACATTGGTATCTTAGTTCAGCTAAAAAAGCTCTGGCTGCTGGACCTAAGCTGTCGCCATCTTTAAAGATTAAATGCAACTGCATAGAGCGCTTGCTGTTATGTTGCAAAGGGAGTGTTTTGAGTTTGCCCTGTGCTAGTTCATTTTTAATAGAAGTTAAAGGTAGCCAAGCAAAACCTAAACCACTGCAGATCATATCAATAGAAGTGCGTAAATGACTCACCGTCCAGCGCTGGTTAGCGCCTAACCAGCCTGCATCACTTTTACGATGCATACCTGAGTCGCGCACTACAATTTGACGATGACTTTTTAAATCCTCTGCGGTTAAATCTCTCCCCAAAGAATGTAATGTGTGATCTGGATTAGCAACTGCAATAAAGTCTATTTGGCAAAGTTGCTCACTAAAACCTTCTGTTAATGCAACCGGTGAAATAGCGATATCTACATCAGCATTTTCAATCAGTTCCCTTGCCCCACTCAGTACCGACTCCACCAACTCAATTTGCAGCATTGGGTATTGGGCAGAAACAGTATCAAGCACTTTATACAGCCTTGCTTGTGGAAACATTTCATCAACTGCAATTTTTAGGCTCCCTTCTGTGCCTTGACCAAGAGTATGACCCACTATTTCCAGCTTAGCGGCTTCATCAAGCAAAAAGTTGGCGCGCTTAAGCATTAGCTCACCTGCTTGAGTCAAAACAGTTTTTCGCCCTTCAATTTCAAATAACTTAACATCGAGCGAGCTTTCTATTTTACCCACCGCATTATGAATACTTGACTGGCTTTTATGAATTCCTTGTGAGGCTTGATTAAAGCCACCAAATTGCACCACAGAGCGAAACATTCGCCATTGCTCTAGTGTGACTCTAAGCATGATTACCTCTTATTGCTTTATATTTTATTTTTGTTGTTAATTCTGCAGGCTATCTTCAGACAAGTTAAACTTGAGCAAAACCACACCTAGTTATGATGTATAAATAGATGTGGCTTTTATTCGGATCTCAGGTAATTAGCTATTAAAGCTCAATAGCTTTGGCATTATTTAAGTGGAATAAACTCTTTATCATCACCTGGAATAGTTGGAAAGCGCCCATTTTCCCAATCGTCTTTCGCCTGCTCAATGCGCTCTTTGCTAAATGACACAAAGTTCCAATACAAAAATGGTACTTTTTCAAATTTATCGCCGCCTAACATAATAAAGCGACCGTCACTTGCCAGTGTAATTTCGCTATCGCCTGGCTCTAATAAAATAAACTCATTAGTACCAAACGTTTCACCGTTAACAGTTACTTCGCCACAAATGGTAAATATTGCAGTTTCTTGTTCTGGGTGTGGGCGCTTTATAACACTTCCTTTGCTGGCAACAACATCAATATAAAACATGGGTGAATAGGTTTTAACCGGCGAACTTAAACCATAAGCTTCACCCACCACTAATCGCATCATTACTCCTTCGTGGGTAATGTGCGGTAATTGGTTCTTTTTCACATGATTAAATGACGGTTCAATTTCTGCCATAGCTTCTGGCAATGCAACCCAACACTGTAAACCACTAATTGAATGTGGATTTGCTCGTACTTCAAAGCTTTCACGCTCTGAATGGGTAATACCTTTGCCGGAGGTCATCCAGTTAACATCACCGGGGCGAATTTCTAAATTATTACCCAGCGAATCACGATGTAAAATACTACCATCAAATAGGTAAGTTAGTGTTGATAAACCAATATGTGGATGCGGTCTAACATTTATACCTTGGCCCGCAGGGAAATTATTTGGCCCCATTTGGTCAAAGAAAACAAATGGACCTACCATGCGTTTTTCTTGATGAGGTAAAACGCGTTTTACATTTAATCCACCAATATCATGCTCTTTAGCTTTAAGCACTTTAGCCATAATAAACATCCTCTTAAGTTGCTTTATAAAAATAAACGTATGTTATTTGTAATTTATATACATTCAACTATCTACGATTCATATTGTAATTTAATGATAGCCAACATCCGTTGTTCTTATTTAATTAATGAATAACGCCACTTTAGCCCGCAGCATTCTTTCTTTGAGAATGTTAGCATGTCATTGCAATAATACAAAAGAAACCGGTAATTTACATGGTTGTTTTTTATTCTTATTTTAAATTAAACCGTTCTTATTTTTAGGTTAAAACGTGCATACCTGTGAAAATGTTTATACCTGTAAATAGTGCTGCAGTACAAAATACCAAATAGCTTAGCCAGTTTTATCGCAAAGAAAATTCATAGCATACAAGGTATTTAACTTATTAAGTTGTCTATACTTTAAGCTAAAATATAATTTTAGCACTTAAAATAGTACGCTAGCGCAAAAGTATATTTGCATTAATTGCTATTACTGAGCTTGTTTTTTTTACCCTCAATGGCTTAATATTTATACTAATCCAAAGCTTAAAAACAGCTAATACAATATTATACTAATGTTTGAGTAGCCGTTATTTTAATCACACTTAACCTTTGGTACATATTTTGTACCAACAGAAAAACCCCGTATCTAATTAATAAATAACAACAAATAGTTAAATCCATTGAAAAAATGCAATTTTTTAAATTTTTTTCTGGACAATTTATTTTCCTCAGCTAACATCTAGCTAGAACATAGCTATTTCCTCACAACTCTACACGCCCTATGATTTGAGCTTTAACAGACTCTATTTGCGGGAAGTAGATACACACCCTGATATGTATTCGAAGTTTATCTTCATCAGTTTTGCAATTTCAGGCAATTAATTGCCCGCATACTGACATCCGGCGAAGGCTAACAAGCCAACTCCGTCAATTTGACCGAATCCACACATGTGGACGTTCTTAAAGATTTTGCTATCTTAAGGCTATACCCCTGCGCGTCAGAAAAGCCATAAATTTAGCGAAAGGTGCACTGCTGGGCCTATATAAAAGGTATATGTTGGAATGATGACACTTTCCTCCATGCCCGTAACACATCGGGCAGACGCTAAATCTGGGCATAGCTTTGATGCCAATCGCCACTGGGCGGCTTCTTTAACGCTCGGCTTCTGTGCTCAAAACAGCGGAGATACACGTGTTACGCGCATGAATATTGCTCGTCATTATGGTCCATTACGTGTGCAAAGACCTTTTTACCCTGAAGGCAAAGATGGTTGCTGTCACGTGTATTTACTGCATCCGCCCGGTGGGGTTGTGAGTGGCGATGCGCTCAATATCGATATTTCGCTCACTAAAGGTGCGCATAGTTTAATTACCACACCTGCTGCCAATAAGCTTTATAAAGCCGACAGCAACGGGGTTGCATGGAGCCAAACTACTAATTTAAAAGTGGATGACAACGCCATTTTAGAGTGGTTACCGCAAGAAACCCTCGCCTTTGATGGCTCTCGTGGGCTGCAAGTATTTAACATTGAACTGGCTAAAACAGCTAAGTGCCTAGGCTGGGAAATACTAGGCCTTGGTCGCCCTGCCAGTGATTTGCCCTTTGCTACTGGCTGTATTGAGCAGCGCTTTAAGTTAACCCAAGACGGTAAGCCATTGTGGTTAGAGCGTCAAAATTTAGACCCCACTCACCCTAGATTTAGCGGTAAATGGGGCCAAGGTGGTGCTACCGTACATGGCACATTTTGGACAGTTGGCTTAAGCGATCCAGCAGCAGCTATTGCTGCACTGCGTGAACAACTACCCCCCAGTAATAATTGGGCCGCTACCTACCGCCGTGACGTTTTATTAGTGCGCTATTTAGGGCACGAACGTAACCAAGTATGGAAATTATTTGAACAAGTACGCAACATACTTCGCCCGCTATTAAGCGGACATCAAGCCACCATACCACGGATTTGGTTAACCTAATTTTTAACTGTTTGTCATGGCTAAAAATGACAACAATAATTCTATCGCCTATGCTCTTTAGGTGATTAATTAAACACTATTATTTACCAAGGTGTTAATTATAAGCAGAGCCTAGTTATTGCTTATGATTAGCCTCTTGGCTGAAGAAAACTGTACCGATATTTTAAACATATCGTCTTAGCTTTTGCTTAGGCGAACACACTACCTGTGCCAATTAGTCATAGGTAATTAATATAACAACATCGAGGACTATGGAGTTAGCGATGGAATTAACACCCAGAGATAAAGATAAATTAATGTTATTCACTGCAGGTTTACTTGCAGAGCGACGCAAAGCCAAAGGGCTAAAACTAAATTACCCAGAAGCAATTGCTCTAATCACCTGCGCTATTATGGAAGGTGCGCGCGAAGGGCGCACAGTGGCAGAAATGATGGCATTGGGTCGTGAAATGTTGACCCGCGACGATGTAATGGAAGGCATTGCTGAGATGATTCAAGACGTACAAGTAGAAGCAACGTTTCCTGACGGTACCAAACTGGTCACTGTGCATAACCCTATAGTTTAAGGAAGTTCGTTATGATTCCAGGTGAATATCAACTAAAAAGTGGCGATATTGAACTGTGTGTTGGCCGTAAAAGCATCACCATTAATGTTGCTAATAAAGGGGATCGACCTGTACAGGTTGGCTCTCATTACCACTTTGCCGAAAGTAACCCAGCACTGAGTTTTGATCGCGAGCAAGCCTATGGTTATCGCTTAGCTATTGCTGCTGGTTTAGCAATTCGCTTTGAACCAGGACAAACCCGTGAAGTATCTTTGATCCCCTATTCAGGTTTACGTCGTCTTTACGGTTTTCGTGGTGAAGTAATGGGACCTTTAGACAATAAACCTAAACAGGAGAGCGTGTAATGAAAATATCTCGTCAAGCCTATGCTGACATGTATGGCCCAACCACGGGTGATAGAATTCGTTTAGGTGATACCGAATTATGGGTCGAAATAGAACATGACCATACCCATTATGGTGAAGAAGTAAAATTTGGTGGCGGTAAAGTTATTCGTGATGGCATGGGTCAAAGCCAACGCTGTGATGACGCCGTTATGGACACGGTTATCACTAACGCAGTGATTATCGACTGGTGGGGCATTATTAAAGCCGACGTAGGTTTAAAAAATGGCCGCATTGCTGCTATTGGCAAATCTGGCAACCCTGATACACAGCCCGATATAGACATTATTATTGGCCCAGGTACCGAAATCATTGCCGGTGAAGGTCAAATTTTAACCGCCGGTGGCGTTGATACCCACGTGCACTATATTTGCCCACAACAAGTTGACGAAGCGCTCATGAGTGGCCTAACCACCATGATTGGCGGCGGCACTGGCCCAGCAACAGGCTCAGTAGCTACAACACATACATAGGCGCCACGCTAAACCGTCTAAACCCTGTATTACCTGCTACTACTGGGCTTAAGCCCTTATTTAGTGTGTTATTCATATAGTCTGAATTACCTTGAATTGCCTTGAATCGCTGGGA
>NZ_JADYWN010000018.1:0-71037 GCF_015864805.1 Pseudoalteromonas sp. NZS127
TTCAATCTGAGCCATGATCAAACTCTTCAATTAAAAAGTTTTATGTCTTTCGACAGCTCAATGAATTCTGAATTTATTTTAATATCTTTCGATATTGAATTGACTGTGCCGAATAATTACCAAAATAACTATTCTGTTGGTCACTCAGTTTTCAATTGAGACTCTAATTTGTTTGCCTCGCTAATTACCCATAAAGAGTAAATAGTTTGGCTGTTAGAACTCAATCTGTACGAGTGCCCACACAGATGATTGCTTTATATTGTTAAAGAACGTTGCGACAATAAAGTAAAAATTTATCTCGCTAGGGCTGCGCATATTACGCTTTCCTATTTTTTTGTCAACACTTAAATGTAAACTTTATAAAAATCTAAATTTAAGTTTTACTCGACTCACTGATTGACTCTTGCCTCGCTAAGCGTTGCTGTCTGCCGTCTCAGTGGGGTCGCATTATAGGGCGCAGCCAGTTTTACGCAAGCGTTTTTTAAAGAAAACTTAAAATAAAATGCTGTTCGCTTGATATTTAAACCAAACGATTAAAAACAATACTAAACCATCTGTATTTTGGGTAACTCGACTTGGTTTTACATTCTAAGCTGGTATTGAGCAGTGCATAATTTAAGCACCACTCGATTGTTTGGGTAATATAAAGTGTGCTTATTACGCTACGCATATTAAGCATGCACAAATAGTAAACAAAACTAAAAGTCATGCAATTCTTTATAAGTAATAACCTGAGTAATTAGAAATTAGAGAAAGCTAATGTACTTTTAATGTAGTTTAAAACTAATGGCCTTCATTATTTTACTATATAGTACTGAGGCTACTACATAGGTATTATTTACTTGCTCATTTACTACAAGCAAATATCCAAACAAGCGTTATAGCTTATTAATGGAAAATAGCGACACTATATAATAAGTACTGCCCTCCCTAAAACCAAACTCGCTACTATTAATTTAACCTCTAAAGATAAACACGCCTTAGTGAATAGCTTTAACAAACGCGTTTAATTTAAACACTGCAACTTAAATACAGTGTGATATTATATCAAGGTAGCATAAGGATAAGAGAACGATGAATATAGAATCACTCGTAAGTAAAGCAAAACAAGTATGTGACAACCGTGGTGCGCGATTTACACCTATCCGTGAAAAGGTATTTCGTTTACTTGCAAGTGCGCAAGGTGGTGTGGGCGCGTATGATTTGCTCGAGCAATTAAAAGTAACAGAAACTGGCGCTAAACCTGCCACGATATACCGTGCATTAGATTTTTTGGCTGAGCTTGGTTTTATTCATAAAATTGAAAGCACCAATGCATTTATGTTGTGCCATCATTTTGATCATATTCATCCTGTACAGTTATTAATTTGCGATACCTGTGGTTTTGTTAAAGAACTGCATTCAACCGTTATTTCGCATGAGCTAAATAGTTTAGCTGCGGAAGGTGGGTTTGTTGTATCGGCGCAAACAATAGAAGCACATGGAAGGTGTGAGTCTTGTAGAGCTGCATAGTTTTAGTAGCGATATAAACATTTTATATAGCTATTTTTTAGCACCAATTTAAGAGTAAATTATATGAATGTAGAGTTCATCAACCCTTTTTTATCTTCTTTGATCAATGTATTAAGTACAATGGCTCAAACACAATTAAAGCCAGGTAGGCCACGCATTAAAACTGATGAGAAAGCTTGTGGTGATGTATCAGGCCTGATCGGAATGGTTGGTCCGCAAACACGAGGCTCTTTTTCAATAACTTTTGATGAGCAGTTAGCACTAACTATCATGGAGCGTATGCTTGGCGAACGTCCAGATAGTATAAATGAAGAAGTAACCGATATGGTAGGCGAAATTACTAATATGGTTACAGGTGGCGCTAAAAACTTATTGGGTCAAAAAGGTTTCGACTTTGATATGGCAACTCCAATAGTTGTATCTGGTAAAGACCATACAATTACCCATAAAAGCCAAGGTAAAAAAATACTCATGCCATTTACCTGCGATGCGGGTAACGCCAATATTGAAGTGAGTTTCGATAAGTTATGAGTTGGCAACAAAAAGTCATTACTTTAAAACCTCGTATCCGAGGTTTTCATTTAATTGATAACGAAATACTCATTCAAATCCCCGAACTCACAAATTACAAAGTGGGTTTACTGCACTTATTTATTCAACACACTTCAGCTAGCCTAACCATTAATGAAAATGCCGACCCTACTGTACGTATGGATATGGAGAGCCACTTTAATGAATTTGTTCCGCAGTGCCAACCCTATTATCGTCACGATTATGAAGGTGACGACGACATGCCAGCTCATATAAAAACCAGTATTTTAGGCTGTGAGTTAAGCATCCCTATTACAAATGGCTATTTAGCTTTAGGTACATGGCAAGGTGTTTATTTAGGTGAACATCGAGACAGCGGTGGTACTAGGCGAATTGTAGCAACCATTCAGGGCGAGTTGTTTTAACAAGTCGCCTCATCAAAACTTAAACCTCACTCCCGCCGCATACCCATTAATTATCACAGTAAAAACACATCACTTTATTGGTAAAGAACTTGCCCTTCGCGAGTAACTATCGTTGCTAATTACTAAAGGCTTTAACGCAATTTTTATCGAATGCATAGCGAGAAAACCTAGTGTTCTTCAGTCGCTGGATAGTTCACTGCATATGAAATCAGATAGAGAAAGATTGTATTTAAAATAAGAATTTTTTATGGCTTTTTATTTAGGGATATTTTTAATAGATATAAAAGATTGGAGCGGTACACGAGGCTCGAACTCGTGACCTCGACCTTGGCAAGGTCGCGCTCTACCAACTGAGCTAGTACCGCATTATAAAGTAGTCAGTAATTCGTCCGTTGGTGCGCGACAAATCGCGTTCAACATTCTGGCAACTGAACTAGTACCGCATTTTTATTCAACACTGCAATTTCTTTTGGTTAGAAATTGGAGCGGCACACGAGGCTCGAACTCGTGACCTCGACCTTGGCAAGGTCGCGCTCTACCAACTGAGCTAGTACCGCATTATAAAGTAGTCAGTAATTCGTCGCGCACCAACGGACGAATTACTGACTACCAACTGAGCTAGTACCGCATTATAAAGTAGTCAGTAATTCGTCTGTTGGTGCGCGACAGGTCGCGTTCAACATTCTAGCAACTGAGCTAGTACCGCATTTTTACTTCTAGTTATATAAATAACTTCAATTTCTTTTGGTTAAAAATTGGAGCGGCACACGAGGCTCGAACTCGTGACCTCGACCTTGGCAAGGTCGCGCTCTACCAACTGAGCTAGTGCCGCATTTTTATTTCTTTAGTTATTTTACGTTGGTGCGCAACAAGTCGCGTTCAACATTCTAGTAACTGATCTAGTACTGCTTTATATTTAAACAACTCAAACACACTAACCCCGCGTGGGTTANTCGCGTTCAACATTCTAGTAACTGATCTAGTACTGCTTTATATTTAAACAACTCAAACACACTAACCCCGCGTGGGTTATCGTCTTGAGCGGGGCAGGATTCTACAATAATACAGTGTGTTTGCAAGTGTTTTTTATAAATTAAAGAATTTTTCTCTATAGACCTTTAATTCCATAATCGAATCTTTAATATCGTCTAGCGCAAGATGTGAGCCTTTTTTATTCACTTGTGCAAGTACCTCTGGTTTCCAGCGACGCGCGAGCTCTTTAATTGTGCTTACATCTAGATTACGATAGTGAAAAAAGTCTTCCAATTCGCGCATGTATTTATTCATAAAGCGACGATCTTGCCCTATTGAGTTACCACACATCGGTGATGCACCTGCAGGTACCCATTGTTTTAAAAAGGCTATTGTTTGCTCAACCGCATATGCTTCGTCGTAAGTACTTGCCTTGCAGCGTGCTGTTAAACCCGATTTTCCATGCTGAGTGGTACACCACTCATCCATATTATCAAGCAACTCATTACTTTGATGAATGGCAATAGTTGGCCCTTCAGCTAATATATTCAAATCAGCATCAGTGACAACGGTCGCAATTTCGAGTATTTTATCGGTCTCTGGTTCGAGTCCGGTCATTTCAAGATCGAGCCAAATTAAGTTTGATTTATTAATATTCATAATTACCTAAGCGGTGCTTTCCTTTAGATCCAGCGCATTTCGATATATCATATTAGCATCATACGTCGAGCTAAAGCATTTTTTAGCTAAGTCGACATTTAACTAAGGTTATAGGCCTCCTGTGGCAAAACAAAAAAAATTAAGTAAAGGCCAGTCTCGTCAGATCAAGGCTAATCATCAAAAGCGTATAAGCAGTGCTGATGCAAGGCCTGCTAAAAAAGGTGCGCAAGAATGGCAAACCGATAATTTAGGCCAAGTAGAAAGCGCTATTGTGATCAGTCGTTTTGGTCAACATGCCGATGTGGAAGTTGAAAGCGGCGAAGTACTACGCTGTAATATACGCCGCACTGTGTCTAATTTAGTGTGTGGGGATGAAGTACTGTTTCGCCGCGCTAAAGTAAGCGAAGGCGATTTAGCTGGTGTAATTGAAGCCACGCAAGAGCGTCGCTCACAACTTACTCGCCCTGATTTTTACGACGGTGTAAAAGTAATAGCTGCTAATATTGACCAAATATTAATGGTGTCAGCAGTACTACCCGAATTTACCCCAAGTATTATCGACCGTTATTTAATAGCCTGCGAAGATATGGGTATAGAGCCTATTTTAGTACTAAATAAAATAGATTTAATAGATGCGCAAGGTCTTAGTGAAATACAAAAAGTACTCGATGTATACCGCAAGCTCGACTACAAAGTTTTATTGGTTAGTAATATAAGTACCGATGGCATTGACGAATTAAAAGATGTACTCGTTGGAAAAAACAATATTTTTGTTGGTCAAAGTGGCGTAGGTAAATCTACTTTAGTTAATACCGTACTTCCAGATGCTGAAATTCTAACTAAAGAAGTTTCTGAAAACAGTGGTTTAGGCCAACATACCACCACGGTATCTCGCCTACATCATTTACCAAGCGGCGGTAACTTAATAGATTCACCAGGTATACGTGAATTTGGTTTATGGCACTTAGAAGTTGATCGTGTAACTTGGTGCTTTAAAGAATTTAGAAAATTTATAGGCGGGTGTCGATTTAGAGACTGTAAACATTTAAACGATCCGGGCTGTATAATTAAAGAAGCCGTAGCTGATGGCAAAATTTCGCAATTGCGCTTTGACAGCTACCACAGAATTTTAGAAACAATGGCCGATGGCCGTGCAGGCTCTCGTGCGCCTCGCGTATAATTTAGGAAACAACCAGTGAGTTTAGATAAATTTAAAATCGCAATGCAGTACGCAATGCCAAAACACTTTATTTCACGCGTAGTAGGAAAACTAGCCGCTGCTAAAGCGGGTATGTTAACAACCACGTTAATTAAACTGTTTATTAAGCAATACAAAGTAGATATGAGTGAAGCTAAACACTCAGATCCTGCTTATTATGAAAGCTTTAACGAGTTTTTCACCCGCCCGTTAAAAGATGGCGCACGCCCAATAGTTGCAGACAGCGATATTATTATTCATCCAGTAGATGGCGCAATTAGCCAATTAGGCGATATTGTTGACGGCCAACTAATTCAAGCTAAAGGTCACGATTACAGCCTACAAGCACTACTTGGTGGTAATAAAGACGATACAACCCCATTTTTAGGCGGTAAGTTTGCAACTATTTATTTAGCGCCAAAAGACTACCACCGTATTCATATGCCAATTAATGGCACATTAAGTAAAATGATTTACGTACCAGGCGATTTATTTTCAGTAAATCCGCTGACTGCGCAAAACGTGCCTAACTTGTTTGCACGTAACGAACGTGTGGTTGCTATTTTTGAAACTGAAATAGGTCCACTTGCTATGGTACTGGTTGGCGCAACTATTGTTGCCAGCATTGAAACTATTTGGGCGGGTACAGTAACACCACCAGCTGGTAGCGATGTATTTAGCTGGAACTACCCAACCAAGGGCGAAAACGCTATTAGCCTCAAAAAAGGTGAAGAAATGGGCCGCTTTAAACTTGGCTCTACCGTGGTACTTGCTTGGGGCGACGACAAAGCGGATATTCTTGATGATCAACTTCCTGAAACAGTGACCCGCTTAGGCACCCCGTTTGCCAAAATTGATGATTAAGATATAGATATCGATATAGATATCAGGTAAAAAAAACCCGCGTTTATGGTAATAAACGCGGGGTTTTTATTTTTCAGTGAGTTTATAAATTCAATCGCGGTGGAAAATAACTCGCCTACAGTTTGCTTAAATACCGAGTTTGGCTGATCTCTGCCTGATACCTAACACCTGAAACCGTGGCTTTACCTACACTCCTTACAGTCGATATCTTTCACCACTTTAAATTGTTGCTGCTGCAAAGTGAGTGCATTAATACTCATAAACACACTATCGCTAAAATGACCTAATAGCATATTGAGTGTCAGCTGCGCCTGCATTGAGCCGATAATACCTAACAGCGGACTAATTACTCCGGCGTTATCACAATTGATAAGCGGCGCAATATCGCTTTGTGGAAAAATACAGCCATAACACGGGCTATTAGCATTTCTTAAGTCTAAGCTAATCAGCTGCCCTTTTGTTGCCAGTGCCGCACCCGAGATTAACGGGGTTTTATGCTGTACACAAAAGCGATTAACACTGTAGCGAGTGGTAAAGTTATCACTGCAATCCAACACAATATCCGCATTATTGAGTAGTGCTGCGCTATTATCTTGAGTCAGTTTTTCGGCGTGAGTAATTACAGTAATTTGGTTATTAAGACTTGCAAGCACTTTACCTGCTGCAACCACCTTTTTTTGCCCTAAGTGATTTACTTTATAAAGCACTTGGCGCTGTAAGTTCGAAAGCTCAACCGCATCATCATCAATTAAAATAAGCTTACCAATACCCGCAGCAGCTAAATACAGTAATGCGGGGCTGCCTAAGCCGCCCGCACCTACTACTGCAACACTTGCCGACTTAAGCTTTAACTGCCCTGCAAGTCCCACTTCTTTAAGCAATATATGGCGACTATAGCGCAGCATTTCTTTATCGCTAAGTTCATTCATTTGGCTATTAACCTGGCCCACTTTAATTTATTGCCGCTTGCAACGCACTTATTGCCTGCACATAATCATCGGCTTCGCTAATTGCACGTACCACAGCCACACTACCAACGCCTGTTTTAGCAACTTGGCTGGCGCGCTTTAAATCTATACCGCCAATTGCCACTGTTGGGTAGCTTTGCATCAAGGGGACAAATTTAAATAACTTTTCCAGTCCCTGTATTTGCCCTGTCATATCTTTGGTAGTGGTAGGATAAATAGCGCCAAATGCCAAATAACTTGGTCGGTAATTATGTGCGCGGAGCATTTCATAGAAGCCATGAGTAGAAAGCCCCAGCCTAAGTCCTGCATTTTTAATCGCCGCTAAATTAGTGCTTTCTAGATCTTGTTGGCCTAAATGCACACCATATGCACCATGCTTAATTGCAAGTTGCCAATAGTCGTTTATAAATACCTGCGCATTATATTGCTCCCCCAGTGCCACCGCTTTTGCCACTAATTCGTCAAGTTGTGCATCATCTTTATTTTTAACTCGTAACTGCACAGTTTTAACGCCTTGTTGTAAGCACTTTTCTAGCCAGTCAACACTATCAACCACTGCGTATAAACCTAATGATTTACTTTCGCAGGGTGCAAAATCTGCAGCCATATTAAAATCAAGCGGAACGTCAAAATCGAGTTCATCACCTAACCAACTGCCCGCTTCTATTACTTGGGGGTAATCGGCTAAGTTGGTTGGAAATGAGGTTTGTGCTACTGGGCCAATTCCTTCTCCGTAGCGCACCGCTACTTTCAATCCTTGATTAATATAAGCTTTAGCTAAAATAAACGCATCTTTTAACGGGTAGTCTTTTGCTAAGCAAGCAGCAATAACCGAGGCCATACTGCAGCCTGTACCATGGTTATGTGGCGTTTGAATTTTTTCATTTCCCAGCCAGTATTCTTCGCCTTTTTGAGTGAAATTATTTATGCAGTAATCTATACAGTAGCCGCTTGGATAATCCCAATGTCCGCCTTTTATAACCACGGCTTTTGCGCCCCAGCTTAATAACTTATTGGCAGCTTCTTTTATTGCCGCGGGGCCAATTAAGTACACGCCAGTTAATAACTGAGTTTCGTGCGTATTTGGGGTTATTACATCCACCAGCGGCAATAAGCATTCTTTAATCGCACTAACTGTGTCTTCCTCTGTTAATAAATCGCCGCTAGTAGCAATAGCTACTGGGTCGTAAACAATAACAGGCGGCACTGGCCATTTGGCTTTATAGTGGCTTATATGTTCACTGATCAATTGAATTTGCTGCACATTTGCCAGCATGCCTATTTTAATTACTTTGGCTTTCATATCTTTTTCGAGTGCCAAAAGCTGCGATTCAATAATATCGGTAGATACGGCATTAATTGCCTCAACACCTAAACTATTTTGCGCAGTCAGTGCTGTAATAGCAGTGCACCCATGCACACCAAAACTTTGCATTGCTTTTATATCGGCTTGAATACCTGCGCCACCGCCTGAGTCTGAGCCGGCAATCGTCCATACTACGTTATTCATATTCGTCTCACTTATTCTTGATGCCAAAATGGCATACCCATAGTCGGGGTTGAAGGGGCTGCAACGTCTTTTTCAGGCATTGCTTTGGCGTTATATGCAAAACGTCCAGCCTCTACCGCGGCTTTAAATGCTCGGCTCATGGTTATAGGGCAACCCGCTCCAGCAATCGCCGAATTTAATAATACTGCATCATACCCTAGTTCAAGTGCTTGGCAGGCATGCGAGGGCAAACCTAAACCAGCATCCACTATTAATGTTGTCTCTGGTAAGCGCTCTCTGATTGTTTTTAAATTATAACTGTTTAACAAGCCTTTACCTGTACCAATGGGTGCACCCCATGGCATTAATACTTCACAGCCTAAAGCATTTAAACGCTGGCACAGCACTAAATCGTCTGTGCAATATGGCAGTACTTTAAAACCATCATCAATCAGTATTTTAGTTGCCTCAAGCAGTGCAAATGGATCGGGCTGCAAGTTGTAATCGTCCCCTATCAGTTCAAGCTTAATCCAATCGGTAGCAAACACTTCACGGCACATTTTAGCAAGCGTAATGGCCTCTTTAACACTATGACACCCTGCTGTATTTGGTAAAATTTTAAGCCCAGTATTTTTTATTAATTGCCAAAAATCATCACCCGCAGCCGCACTTTGCTGACGCCTAAGCGACACCGTGACTATTTCAGCGCCCGATGCAACAATCGATTCATTCATCACTGCAGGCGACGGGTAAAGCGCCGAGCCTATTAGTAATCGGCTTTTTATTTGCTCACCATAAATAGTTAAATAGTCATTATTTGGCATAGCTGTTATCCACCCTGAATCGGCGAGAGCAGCTCAATACTATCACCCTCAGTTAATTGATAATCGCTATGCTGGCTTTGCGGTATAAACTCACCATTAATCGCCACCGCAAATGGTGCAACACCACCAAAATCTTGCAAACAGTTAATGAGCTTATTACTGCTAATAGCTATTAACTCACCATTAATTGTTATGTTCATTTAATTTTCACTCTATGCATAAAAGGGCATTTGCCACTAAACTTGGCGCTAACATGTAACCATGACGATATAAGCCATTAATGCTAATAACTCGCCCAACGTGTGTTACTTGTGGGCGGTTATCGCTAAATGCCGGGCGTAATCCTGTTTGAATATTTAATAGCCGCGCTTCGGCAAAACCGCTGTGCACCGTATAAGCTGCCGAAAGTAACTCTAAAGCAGAGCGCACTGTGGCTGGGCCTGTATCTTGCGACTCTATTTCAGTCGCGCCAATTACGTATTCATTATTGGGTTTAGGCGCTATATAAATGGGGTAACGCGGATGCATTAAGCGCACGGGTCGCGTTAAACTCACCTCTGGCGCGTATAACCTAGCTACTTCTCCACGCACGCCCCGCAGAGGCTTGTCATCTTTTGCGCCAAGCCCTCGGCAATCAATAATATAATCAAACTCTCGGTTATTAATTTTATTATCGTTAATCGTTACCCGTTGATTAAATACAAACTTTACTTTGCGTTTATTGAGCTGTGTAAAGCTGGCTTGATAAAATGCCTGATTATCTATTTGCCCGTCACAGGGTAAAAATAACCCCTGACTAAAACGATTAGCAAGCTCAGGCTCTAACATTTCAATTTGCTGGGAATTCACCGACTCCCCTGTATAATTAGCTAACGGTTTTAGCCGCTGAGCAAAGCTTTGTAAATCGCCTTTATCTTGCTGATGCGCGACAACTAATGTGCCCTGCTGCTGAAAAAAAACCTCACTATCAAGCTCATCAATAATCCCAGGCCAACGCTTTATAGAATCAAGCCCCATTAAAGCTAAATCAGCCTCGCACAATACCGACTCAGCAAGAGGAGCAAGCATAGCCGCAGCCACCTTGCCTGCGCTGTTTTGAGAGTGCTCATCATCTGCCTCAAATACAGTAACTCGGTGTTGCTTACTCAGCTCAAGCGCCGCCAACCTACCGGTTAAACCAAACCCCACTACCGCTATATTGTAAAACATAAAAGTTCCTTTTAGCTGCGAGCCCTCGCTGCCCGCAGCCCAACACCTTAAGCTGATTTATATCGCTTTATGATATATTTCTGATCCGGTTTTTTTAAACTCGTCCGATTTAGCTTTCATTTGTGCTTCTACATCAATCATTTTTATTGTAATCGTATCTGCAGCATTAGCAGGGTCAATGCCACGCGCTTCTAAATCTTTTGCATATTCGCGTACTTCTTGACTGATTTTCATTGAGCAAAACTTAGGGCCACACATAGAGCAAAAATGCGCTACTTTACCCGACTCTTGCGGGAGTGTTTCATCATGATATTCGCGGGCACGCTCAGGGTCTAAACCAATATTAAATTGGTCATGCCATCTAAACTCAAAGCGCGCTTTTGATAGGGCATTATCACGCTCTTGCGCACCGGGGTGACCTTTTGCTAAATCGGCGGCATGGGCAGCAATTTTATAGGTAATTAAACCTTCTTTTACGTCTTCCTTATTTGGCAAACCTAAATGCTCTTTAGGTGTTACGTAACACAGCATAGCGCAGCCGTACCATGCTATTTGAGCCGCACCAATACCTGAGGTGATATGGTCATACCCAGGTGCAATATCAGTAGTTAACGGGCCTAAAGTGTAAAACGGTGCTTCGTCGCAATGTTTAAGTTGCTCATCCATATTGGCCTTAATCATATGCATTGGCACATGCCCGGGGCCTTCTATAAATACTTGTACATCGTGTTTCCAGGCTAACTTAGTCAACTCACCTAGGGTGCGCAATTCGCTAAACTGAGCTTCATCGTTGGCATCAGCAATCGAGCCTGGGCGCAGGCCATCGCCAAGCGAAAAACAAATATCGTATTGCTTTAAAATTTCGCAAATATCTTCAAAGTGGGTGTATAAAAAGTTTTCTTTATGGTGCGCTAAACACCACTTTGCCATAATAGAGCCACCGCGCGACACAATACCGGTTACTCGTTTTGCGGTCATTGGTACGTAACGCAGTAGCACACCTGCATGAATAGTAAAGTAATCGACGCCTTGTTCAGCTTGCTCTATTAACGTATCGCGAAAAATCTCCCAGGTTAAGTCCTCCGCTACGCCGTTTACTTTTTCCAGCGCTTGATAAATAGGAACTGTGCCAATAGGTACAGGCGAGTTACGTACTACCCATTCGCGAGTTTCATGAATATAACGCCCAGTTGATAAATCCATAACGGTATCGGCGCCCCAGCGAGTAGACCACACCATTTTTTCTACTTCTTCTTCAATCGATGAGCTTACCGACGAATTACCTATATTAGCGTTTACTTTTACCAAAAAGTTACGCCCTACAATCATAGGTTCGGTTTCGGGGTGGTTAATATTGTTGGGTAATATAGCGCGGCCACGCGCAATTTCGTCGCGTACAAATTCAGGCGTAATAAAATCAGGAATACTGGCCCCAAACGACTCGCCTTTATGCTGCGCGGCTAATAGTTCAGCATGAATTTTTTTGCGCCCCATGTTTTCGCGTATCGCTACGTATTCCATTTCAGGGGTAATAATGCCTTGGCGAGCGTAATGCATTTGCGTGACATTTTTACCCGCTTTACCGCGGCGTATTTTTGGTAAATGCTCAAAACGAAGATGATCAAGCCCTTCATCAGCCATACGTTGTTGCGTAAAACGTGAAGTAACTGATTCAAGTAACTCGGTATCACCGCGGCTTTCAATCCATTGTTCACGAAACTTTGCTAAGCCTTGGCGTACATCAAGCTTAAAATTTGGATCGGTATACGGGCCTGATGTGTCGTAAACACGTAACGGTTCGTTTGGCTCATACACTGGATTTTCATCACTGCCGCCTATATAAGTATCGCTTAGGGTTATTTCACGCATTCCTACACGAATGTTGTTTTGCGTACCCTCAACATACACTTTGTGCGAATTAGGAAACGGTTGTCCCGTTAAGTTATAAATATATTCAGATGCAGCGGCTCGCGTTTCACGACGCGATGATTTTTTTGCAGTATTCGACATGACTTACCTCATAGTTTATGGGTTGTCTTGTGCGAAGAATTGAGAAGGCAAAATGCCTCATTGGATCGTAGATTGGTTAAGCAGTTTACTGTCACAGCCAATCTTGGCAGCCAACAGAACTTAATACCGGATGGTATAACTTGTACGCATAAAAAAAGACGCACAAGCGTCCTATTTTAGGCAGCTTGTTCCCTACGCAGGTATTAGCCTGATCAGGTTCACGGATCCCGCTTTCGCGATCTCAGCCTTAACTAATTATTTAGTTAGGCACTCCGACAAGTATTAATACCAATTATTAAATATACCTTTGCTACTTATAACTGCAGCTGCAATGCTAAGTTGTTTGGGTATCAAATTGGTATTTGTAATTTATTAATTTGCGAATAGTATCTAGCAAATCAGCGTTGAGTGTACGCCAGTTAAAAATCGCCTGCAAGAGGGCGTTTTTTATTTCGCAATAAATACAAATGTTTTCTCGCCCTGCATTACCAATTGCTGGTCTTGCATTTTAAGCTGCGCGCCTTGTTGCAGTGCGTGTAGTAACTGCTGCTCAAACTTATCAAGTTGTTGGCCACACGACTTACGGGTCATCCCTATTTTGTTAACTTTTAAGCTACTATCGTCCAGCTCACCTTCACCAAAAAATTTATTGCAGCCAGCAAAACCATTGACTTGCAGTGCTTCAATAAAACCCACCGACGCATTAAACGAAGGCGGAATAGCTAGGCCATCAATACGTGATAACTGCCATTGAGTATGTTTAAGCTGCTCTGAGGTAACCGTTTGCGTTGATGCACAACCAACACATAAACCGATTATAAGCATGGGTATTGCTGCTAATTTCATGTTATTACTAATTATTTGTCTAGTTACTGTAATAATAACAATTTTTAGCGAGTTAATCCGTTAAAAATACATGTTTAAAGTGTAAATTTTATTCTGATATCGTTTGATAATCATGCGATTTTTTATGCAGAATCCGTTTTAAATAAATTATCTATTTGCGCTGGTAAAAATGGCCGACCTTTTTCATTTAAAGCTGTGCCGATTACCAATGCATTAAGCATTATTTTCTCATCGTGTTTACGGATCAGGGTTTGCTTAAAAGCGAATTTAAGTCGGCTAATACGTTGTGGCTCTACAGCTACATAAAATTCATCACCCGGTAATAATGACTGTTTATAATCCATTTCGCTGCGCGTCACGACCAGGTTAATTTTATCTTTGGCAAGCTGAGCAAAATCAACCCCATGTGCATGCAAAAATTCATGGCGCGCATGCTCTAAGTAATTAAAATACACACTATTATTTACAATGCCTTGTAGGTCGCATTCGTAGTCACGCACTTTAAAGTCTACTGTAAAGGTCATATTCGTAATCCAAATTATTTAACGTATAATTGCCGCGTTTATAGCACATGTACTGAAATAATTGCTACCATGCAAGTCCCTAAAATGGAGTTAAGTAACCTAATGAACTTACGTTTGTCTTTAATTACCGCCGCATTATTACCACTGTTTGGTGCATCAGTTACCGCCAACGCTGACGATACAGATCTAGAACGCATTGTTGTTACTGGTGATTTTCAACGAGAAAGCATTCAAACCTTAAGTGCTAGCGCCAGCTTATTTAGCGAAGATGAAGTTAATTTACGAGGTGCAACCTACCTAGATGAAATGCTTGGGAGTACTGCCAATATTAATTTTGCTTCTGGAGCTTCTCGCGGTCGTTATATTCAAATTCGTGGCGTAGGACTACGTTCACAGTTTGTTGACCCCATAAATCCTTCGGTTGGTTTAGTTATTGATGGCATTAACTACTCAGGCCTTGGTGGCAGTGCATTATTATTTGATATTGACCAAGTAGAAATTTACCGTGGCCCACAAGGTACACGCTTTGGTGCCGACGGTATGGCAGGTATGATCCAAATGCAATCGGCGCAAGCAACAAGCGATCCTAGTTTAAAACTACAAGTAGGTGCAGGCACTTACAACAGCCGCGAAGCAGGTCTTGCTGCAAGTACAGGTTTAACCGACGATACCAGCGCTCGTGTTAGCTACTTTCGTAGAAAATCAGACGGCTATGTAGATAACCTATACCTAAATAAGCCAACTCAAGGGCAAGACGAGCAAGTAGCACGCTTTAAATTAAACAGCCAAGTAACTGCCAATTTACGCACAGAATTAAATCTACACTATATAGATATTAACAACGGTTACGACACGTTCGCACTTGATAACGGCCGTAACAGCGTTGCCGATGAACCCGGTGAAGATAACCAATTAAGTTACGCTATTGGTCTAAATAACACGTATACGGGCTTTGATTTATTTGACGTAAACTTAAGTTTATCGGCGATCGACAGTGAATTATTTTATAGCTTTGATGAAGATTGGGTATGTAACGATCCGAGTAAACCGCAACTTTGCGCCGCCGGTTTGCATCCTGATGGTTACAGCTCAACTGATGTTTACAGCCGCGATCGCGATGATCAAGGGGTCGATTTACAATTTAAAAGCAAAACCGGCAACTGGGTTGCAGGTCTTTACTATCAAAACCGCGACGTAGATTTAGAGCGCCAATACACCTGGTTAGCTAGCCCATTTAACTCAACGTATGAAACCAATAACGTGGCAGTATACGGCCAATTAGCAACTCCTATTGGGCCTAAAACCACCTTAATTACTGGCTTACGTGTTGAGCAATACCAAGGTGATTACACCGATAATAACGGTTTTATTGAAGATACCGACGACATTATGGTTGGCGGAAAAATAGCGCTTGAGTACCAAGTAATTGATCGCACCATGATCTACACCAGCATTACCCGTGGTTATAAAGCAGGCGGCATTAACTCAGAAGCGCTCGCTAAAGCCAAAGATGAAGGCTTAAACCTTGATGCTGAATTTTTTAAACAACACACCAGTTTTGATCCAGAATACTTATGGAGCGGTGAGTTTGGTGTTAAGGGATCATCCCTTGATGACAAATTTGTTCTGCGTTTAGCTGCATTTTATATGCACCGCGACAACATTCAATTAAAGTCGTGGCAAGTACAAGATCAGAAGTTTACCGGTTATGTAGATAACGCGAGCTCTGGCAGTAACTATGGTCTTGAACTTGAAGGTAGCTACCAGCTAACCGACGATTTACTTATTAGCGGTAGTGCTGGTTATTTAAATACTAAAATAAATAAATTTGTAACTAAAGCGGGTTTAAACCAAGACGGTCGCGACCAAGCACAGTCACCTAAATATCAATACGCACTGAGTGCCCGTTACAACCTTACCAACGAGCTTTATGCCATGGTAGGCGTTGAAGGCAAAGACGATTATTACTTCTCAGATAGCCATAATGCACAAGCACCAAACAGTAATTTAGTGAATGTAAGCTTAGGTTATGAAGCCGATAGCTGGGCTGTACGCGCTTGGGCACGTAACGTGTTTGACGAAACAGTACCTACTCGCGGCTTTGAGTTTGGCAACAACCCACTTGATGGTTACGCTGATCATACCTACACCCAACTAGGTGAGCCACGTGTAGCTGGCGTTACCTTTACACTTAATTTATAAAATCAAACTGACAGCTTTTAGTTGTCAGTGCTCTGTTATAAAAACACCGTGTTTATTTCAATAAACGCGGTTTTTTATGTGCTAGTCGTAGAGCCTGATCATGCGAGAGGTTAGTTACTAACTGACAGCCCCCCTGCATGTTAAGTTGCTTTAAGCCCTTGTCACATCAAACGCAATAACTTCTTTTATATTACTCTTTTGCGTGGCTAGCATTACTAGCCTGTCTATGCCCAGCGCTACCCCTGCACAAGGCGCTAATCCATGTTCAAGCGCAGCAATTAAATGCTTATCCATTGGTACTTGCTTTAAGCCATTTTGTTTACGATATTCATTATCGTCATTAAAACGCTTAGCTTGCTCTGTCGCATTAGTTAGCTCGTTAAAGCCATTAGCTAATTCCATATTTTTATAATACAGCTCAAACCGCCCTGCTACGCGACTGTCATGATCGCAAATTTGTGCCAGTGCTGCTTGCGATGCCGGAAAGTGATACACAAAACACGGCTTATGTTGGCCAATTGTTGGCTCTACTTTCATACAAAATAAAAGCTGCAGTAAAGTATCTCTATGCGTTTCATTTTTAGCTATATCAGCAAACCCTTGCTCGCAGGCAAGTTGTTGTAATTGCTCTAAACTAGCAGTGAGTGGATCAAGTCCAAGTACTTGTTCAAATGCGTGTTGGTAAGTTAACCGTTCACTCGGCGCAACATCTAAAATAAGCTGCATTAGCTCATCTATTTCAGCCATTAATGCAAATTCGTCAAACCCCGGTCTATACCATTCCAGCATAGTAAACTCTGGATTATGATGGCTGCCAGCTTCTTCGTTTCTAAATGCTTTACACAACTGAAATATAGGCCCTGAGCCCGCCGCTAACAAGCGCTTCATTGCAAACTCTGGAGAGGTTTGTAAATATAGCTCAAGGCCGCTGGCGTGCCCTGGGCCTACAAATCGAGTGTTAAAACTCACTAAGTGTATATCGGTTACACTGGCTCCGCTTAAACTGGGGGTTTCTACTTCCATTACATTGCGAGCATAAAAGAACTCGCGAATACTGCGTAAAATAACAGCTCGCTGCTTAAGTGTTGCAATACTTGCACTGGGAGCCCAAAGATTTACTGACATATTTTCTCCAAAAAAAATCCCAGCTTTTAAGCTAGGATTTTATAAAGCGACGCTTAAAATTATTTAACGCGGCTTACGTATTCACCGTTACGGGTGTCTACTTTAATAACTTCGCCTATTTGTACAAATAGTGGAACACGTACTACAGCACCAGTACTTAATGTTGCAGGTTTACCGCCAGTTCCGGCTGTATCACCTTTAAGGCCCGGATCAGTTTCAGTGATCTCAAGCTCAACAAAGTTAGGTGGTGTTACTACAATAGGATTACCGTTCCATAATGTAATTGTACACACGTCATTTTCAACTAACCATTTACCCGCATCGCCTAACGCTTTTTCGTCAGCAGCAATTTGCTCAAATGTTTCGTTATTCATGAAATGCCAAAATTCGCCGTCTGTGTATAAATACGCTAAATCAGTATCCATTACATCAGCACCTTCAACAGATTCACCCGATTTAAAGGTTTTTTCAAGTACTTTACCTGAAATAAGTTTACGGATACGAACACGGTTAAACGCTTGGCCTTTACCAGGTTTTACCATTTCATTTTCTATGATACTACTAGGCTCGCCATCCATCATAATTTTTAGGCCGCCCTTGAACTCGTTGGTGCTATAATTCGCCATCGTTTCCTCTATTTATATTTTTTCGAGTAATCTACGTGCCAATGATACAAAGAAATGAAGCAAATTTGCATAAAAACTGGCAAAAAGAATTAGCAAATGTAGTTACCTGCCCAAAAGTGTTGCTAGAAATGGTCGGTTTATCGAGCCAAGTCCATGATAACGACATAAAAGCTCGTAGCTTGTTCCCAGTTCGTGTGCCAATACCATTTATAAAAAAAATGCGTAAAGGCGATGCAAACGATCCATTATTATTACAAGTTATGCCGCGCCATCAAGAATTCTTAACTAAAAGTGGTTTTAATAAAGATCCCCTGCTTGAGCAAAGTAACCAGCAGCCAGGGCTATTACACAAGTATAAATCGCGTGTTTTAGTAATGTTTAAAACCGGTTGTGCAGTAAATTGCCGCTATTGTTTTAGACGCCATTTTCCGTATCAAGAAAACCAACTTAATAAGCGTAGCCTGCTAGATGCGCTTAGCTATATAAAATCCGACAATAATATAAATGAAGTGATTTTAAGTGGTGGCGATCCGCTCATGGCCAAAGACGATGCCATTAGTTGGTTTTTAGATGAGCTTGAGCAACTACCACAAATTAAACGCATGCGAATTCATACCCGTCTGCCGGTGGTTATTCCGGCGCGCATTACCGATGAGTTATGCGAAAGACTTGCAAGGTCGCCATTAAAAATTGTGTTTGTTAATCATATAAACCATGCCAACGAAATAGACGACGACTTTAAAGCCGCAATGCAAAAGCTTAAACAAGTAGGTGTAGTGCTATTTAATCAAGCGGTTATTTTAAAAGACGTGAACGATACAACTGCAGCACAAGTGAATTTAAGTGAAGCGTTATTTGATGCCGATGTATTGCCCTATTATTTACATTTGCTAGATAAGGTAGAAGGGGCAAGCCACTTTGACATTAGTGAGGAGCAAGCAATAAAAATAATGGCAGAGCTGTTAGAAGCCCTACCTGGTTTTTTAGTGCCTAAATTGGTCAGAGAGATTGGCGGTGAAAAAAGTAAAACGCCAATCGATCTTAAGTTAATTTAAAGCCGTATTTAAACGTAAATGTTTACGTTATTACCCAGTGTTGCAGTCGCCGACTGAGTCGGTGTTTGCGCGCTGGATGACTGCGCAGCACCCTCAATCAGTGCTAATGCAGCTGCGCCATCAGCTAGTTGCTGTTTTTTAGACAATGCAGCGCTCAACACCTCGCCGCCTTGGCTTGAGCTTGGCATTACCGGTAAATTTCCACCTGCTATATTCATAAAATTAATCCACCTTTAATCAGTGTTTATTGTGCAATTATTTAAAAGGACTTGAACAAGGCACAGTGCTAAAAACCTGACTTTTAAATATAATCCAAGTAACATATGCAGTATACGCATGCTACATAATAAATTATCGGCAACTCAATACAAAGCTTTAGGAAAACCATGGATTCTATTATTGAACAACTCAACGCTAACTTAAAAATTGTTTACCGACAGGCGCTTGATGCTGACAAAAAACTCGACGAGTTACAACAGCAAGGTCACGGCAAATTTAAAGCACTCTTTACAGCTGACTCAGGTTTTACCTTTGAAGCTAAACGCTTTAAGCCATATGTGCTTGATGTAGCAGCCGACGTAGAGAGCTTATCTAGTGACGGTTTTAATGAAGAAAAACTTAAAACCACCGTTATTAAGTTACAGCAATTACTTACTTTGTTGGCTACCTTTAAGTAACGTAAACTTTAGTTAAAAAGTTTATTATTCTACAAGCATTAAAAACGCCGCTATTTAGCGGCGTTTTTGTAAAGCTCAGTTAATCTAATTTCGGTAATATTTCCTCACCAAACCACTCTGTAAGTAAGCGCTTTTCGTAATTAAATGGCTCATCTCGGCCCATTTTAATTTTATCCATAAAGCCCATATCTTTGAGCTTTACATCACTTGCTGCACTTATTACCTCACCTTTATCATTGGTAAGTGAATAATTAAGTTTGAGTTGCGGAAAATAAATAGGCTTAACCACCCTAATTTCATTAATACCGCCATAGCGTACATCGCCAGCTAAATCGACATCAGTGATCTCTAGGCTAAGTTTGCAGTCTTTTGGCAGTTGCTCTGCAAGTTTAGCAACATGCTCTTCAATGCTGCTCGCTATATGCTTATGGTACGAAGCTTTACCTTGATTGGATTCGCGTACATCACGATAGTCTTTAAAATCATGCCATTTAATAGCCGACTCACCCGCCTGGGCAAGTGCTGGTAGTGCAAAGCACATTAACATTGCGATTTTGTTTACTGAATTCATATCACTCTCCAAAAAGGTGCGCCAAATATTACATTATTGCAATTAGGGCATGCTCAGTATTAACACCTAAATAACTGAGTTCATTTTAACAGCTGTTTATTAACTATAACTTAATTTTGTGACATAAGTGTTATTTAAAGCGTACAAAATGTAATCAAATATATAAATCTAGATTTTTTAAAATAACAGCGTATTTAAAGCAGATAATGCATGTAAAATAACGCAATTTATGGTGCAATCAACATTATTGATAAAAGGTATCCACGGAGCATTCATGACTATTTTAGTAACCGGTGGCGCAGGCTATATTGGCTCGCACACTGTTTTAGAACTTTTACAACAAAACAGTAATGTTGTTGTTATTGATAATTTAAGCAATTCATCATCAGAGTCACTTACACGCGTTAAAAAAATTACCGGTAAAGAAGTAACTTTTTACCAAGGTGATATTCTCGATAAAGCATTTTTAGACTCAGTATTTGCTAAGCATACTATTGATAGCGTAATTCACTTTGCTGGCTTAAAAGCGGTAGGTGAATCGGTTGTAAAACCAATTGAGTATTATCAAAATAACGTACAAGGTACATTAACACTCGTTGATGCGATGCGCGATGCGGGTGTATTTAAGTTAGTATTTAGCTCATCAGCAACCGTTTATGGCGACCCAGCAAGCCTACCTATTAAAGAAGACTTCCCTGTTGGTGGCACCACCAACCCTTATGGTACATCAAAGTTAATGGTTGAAATGATGTTGCAAGATATCGCAAAATCAGACGAGCGCTTTGCCTTTGCTATTTTGCGCTACTTTAACCCAGTAGGCGCGCATGAATCGGGGTTAATTGGTGAAGATCCGAACGGGATCCCTAATAATTTATTACCGTATATTTCACAAGTTGCTGTGGGCAAGCTCAAGCAACTAGCCGTATTTGGCGATGATTACGACACTGTAGATGGCACCGGCGTGCGCGACTACATTCACGTAGTCGACTTAGCTTTAGGGCATTTAAAAGCACTGAATAAAATTGCCACAAACACCGGCGCATTGGTTTATAACCTAGGTACAGGCAACGGTTATTCAGTACTGCAAATGGTGAACGCCTTTATTAAGGCCAGTGATCAAGCAGTACCATATCAAGTGTCACCACGTCGCCCTGGCGATATAGCCGCTTGTTACGCAGCTCCTGAAAAAGCCCTGAATGAATTAGGCTGGCAAGCGATGCGCGGTATAGATACTATGATGCAAGACACCTGGCGCTGGCAGTCAAATAACCCTAATGGGTATAAGTAAAAAACCATATACCTATAATTAATATGTCCCTATTTTTATAGGGGTATGTTAATTATGGTTGGAGTAAGTCATTTATTTAATTCAATAAAGATATACGTGTTCAAATTTAAGCTCAGAGTTTAAGGTTTAGAGTTTAACCTAGAACCTAGCCCTGATTTACTTCCTAGTACGATTATTATTTTTACCAATTTTGCATTTCGACTATACGCGATTGCGTTCGTGCATATTCAAAGCTTAGTTTTTTACCTTGATACAAGGTGTCTATATCAGCCTGTGCATTTATAACCAGTAACTTATGGCAGTCATAAAACTCATCGACCAAAGCAATAAAACGTCGTGCTTCATCATCAAAAAAGTGCTCGTCTAGAGTTTGTTTTTCACGCTGGTAGCTGTCCTCTATACCGTGCACTATTACTTTACCGGTTGCGCCTACACCCATTTTTGGCACGTTTGCCACATATAACACAGAAAATTGCTGAGCTAAAAACATGTAATCGTTAGCACTTCGTGGGCCAGAGCACAACGCCATAAAATCAATCATTAAGGCATTTGCTGTTTTTAATAAATAAGGCAGCGCTCTACCGTGTACCGTGATATTGCCACAGTGCGATGCTTGCGGGTACTGCGTTAAAAATTTAGCTTTAAAGTCATTACTGGGTAAATTAATAAAGTAATGACTACTGTTTTTACCATAACGAAAACGATGATCCTCCTCTCCCGCTACATTAACTATCTCGCAATAATTATTAATTAAATCTATGGTAGGTAAAAATCGTGCTCGCTGCAGGCCATTGTAATAAAGCTGCTCTGGTTTTGCGTTTGAAGTGGCCACCAACACTACACCTTGTTTAAATAATGCATCAAACAGCCGGGCCATAATCATAGCGTCGCCAATATCGCTAACAAAAAACTCATCAAAACATAGCACCCGAATATTTTTGGCCCAATTTTTAGCTATAATTATTAACGGATCTTTTTGCCCTTGTAACTGCCCTAACTGCTGGTGCACCTGCGCTATAAAGTGATGAAAATGCAGCCGCTGCTTTTTACTTATAGCAACATTGTTATAAAATAAATCCATTAACATGGATTTACCACGCCCTACCGGTCCATACAAATACACACCTTTTATGAGTGGCGACTTTTGCCACCAGCTATAGTGTATTTGTAATTGTTCACTAAGCGAATTAAGTGCCTGTACGGCATTATTTTGCGCAGCATCGAAGCTAAGCTCGCCCGATGCAACCTTAGCTTGGTAAAGGCTTATTATTTGTGTGTCCTGCACTGTCATGGTATTTCACTATCCGTTATAATCGCGTCCATTGTAGCCGACTCAAAATGTGAACCCCAATGAAATTCCCTTGCCGCCTAGATAAATTTATTAGCCATTTAGCAGAGCTGCCACGCTCAAAAGCCAGAGCCAGCATTAAACGCCAAGCCGCACTAGTCAATGGTGAAGTGGTCACTGCTTTCGATTTTCAAATTAAGCAGCAAGACGAAGTAGTTTTTCAAGGTGAACAACTCGTATTTTTAGGTAAACGCTACTTCATGTTAAACAAACCCGTTGGTTATGTAAGTGCCAATAGTGATGAACTACACAAAACGGTATTCGATTTAATTGACGAGCCAAATATGAGCGACTTTCACGTAGCAGGCCGCCTCGATATTGACACCACTGGCTTAGTTATCTTAACCAACGATGGCGACTGGTCGCATAAAATAACGTCTCCTAAAAACAATAAATTTAAAACCTACTTAGTAGAAACCCAAGAGCCCATTACTGACGAATCGTTAGAGGCACTGCGCGAAGGGGTACAATTACATAACGAAAAAGCTCTAACCCGTCCGGCAAAAGCAGAGCGCCTCGCTAATTACGGCTTACGTTTATCTATTTGTGAAGGTAAATACCACCAAGTTAAGCGCATGTTAGCCGCTGTAGACAACAAAGTGGTTGAATTGCACCGCGAACAAATTGGCAATATTAAACTAGACGAAAACCTAGCAGCGGGTGAATATCGCTTGTTAACAGCTGAAGAGGTTAAACTCTAAGGAACTTTTTAGGCTTCAATCAAGTATTAGTAACGAAAGATAAGGCAGCCTAAAAACACAGCACTTTTAACACAGATAACGAGCATAACAGAGCTTCGAGACTCTAATTTATTAAAAGGATATAACAGTGAAAGTATTAACTGTATTTGGCACCCGCCCAGAAGCGATAAAAATGGCGCCGCTAGTACATGCATTAACTAACGATAGTCGCTTTGAAGCTAAAGTTTGTGTAACGGCGCAGCATCGTGAAATGCTAGACCAAGTACTTGAGCTGTTTAAAATAACCCCTGACTACGATTTGAACCTGATGAAAGCGGGCCAAACATTACCAGAAGTAACCAGTCGTATTCTGCTAGAGTTAACCCCCGTACTTAAAGAGTTTAAGCCAGATGTAGTGCTTGTTCATGGCGATACCGCGACTACTTTTGCAGCAAGTCTGGCGGCTTATTATGAGCAAATCGCAGTAGGTCATGTCGAAGCAGGCTTGCGTACAGGTAATATTTACTCACCCTGGCCAGAAGAAGGTAATCGTAAATTAACCGGCTCACTTACAAAGTACCATTTAGCACCCACCGAAAATTCAAAAGCTAACTTATTAAAAGAAAACTACGCGGCTGAAAACATATCTGTAACGGGTAACACAGTAATTGATGCGTTATTAATGGTTAAACAACAAATTGAAAATGATGCAGAATTAAGCAATACACTCGCATCGCAATTCCCAATGCTTGATGAAAATAAAAAGCTTATATTGGTTACAGGCCATCGCCGTGAAAGTTTTGGTGGCGGGTTTGAGCGAATTTGCGAAGCATTAGCGCAAACCGCAAAAACTCATCCAAATACGCAAATACTTTATCCCGTGCATTTAAACCCGAATGTACAAGAGCCGGTAAAGCGCATTTTAAAAGATGTTGATAACGTACATTTAATAGAGCCACAACAATACCTGCCATTTGTATACTTGATGAATCGTGCTCATATTATTTTAACTGACTCAGGTGGCATTCAAGAAGAAGCACCAAGTTTAGGTAAGCCTGTATTAGTTATGCGTGATACCACAGAGCGCCCAGAGGCAGTTGAAGCAGGTACAGTGAAATTAGTTGGTACCGATGTAGCTAAGATCACCGCAGCATTAAATGAGTTGTTAACTGATGATGCTGCATATAAAACAATGAGTCGCGCTCACAACCCTTATGGTGACGGCAATGCATGCCAACGTATATGTGATATTTTAGCGCGTTAAAAGTTGAAGACGCTAGGCACTAGGTTCTAAGCAATTTATCGATAACTTGGCGAGAAAACCCAGTGATTTTTAGTCGCTGGGTAGTTCACAACTACGAGGCCTAATTGTAAATGCGTGCTTGGCTAATTACTTACTGACACCTGAAACCTAATGCCAGCTTTTAATTTTTAAGACTTTATTTGCACTAAGTCAAAGTTCACCATGCCTGGTACTATGGCTTGTAGGCGAGATTCAGTCACATCAAGGGCGTTTAAACATTCGCAGTATTCTGCAGCTTTTAGTTCGAGTTGGCGGGCTTTTTCTTGGAGTGATTTATCTATTTCTGATGAAATGATATCCATGCGTTGGCTCATGTCGTTCATTCGATCTTCAATATTACCTTCGCGCGATTTAAATGCATCGCCTAACGACATTAAAATAGCCCCGAGGGAGCCATGCACTGCCGAGTGAATTTTTTTGCTAATATCTTTAGTGAAAAAGTCGTCTATTTTGGAAAGTGATTGCGGCGCAATAAAGAAAAAATCATCGCCGCGTTTAAACTTATCCATTAGCGCACGTTCAACGTACTGCAATTGCGTTTTAAGCACTTCTGATTCTTTATCTGTCATGCCTTCAACAACATGCTCAATTGCACTGAGCCCTAAATTAACGCCATCGGTGGCTAAGTTAACGAGTTCAGGAACAGTTTGACGAATACCGCTGCTAAACTGCTCAAGGACTTTACTTTCGTCATCACTTAAGTCAATCCAATAGCCACGGATAAACAATTGGTTATTATTATTAATTTGTACGCGGGTTTGGCCTTTATCAACAATGCGAATAATATCATCAGTAATGATTAAACCGTGACGAAGCTCTACATCACACTGCTTTTGCGCAAATACGTTATTGCTTAAAAGTGCTACAGACAACGCCAATATCGAACGAGATAAAAACGCCATAAACACCTCAAAATAGCCACAACAGAAGGCGGGTAGATTAACAAAAAAACAACTTTATGCAAGCAAAAGTAACACAATAACAAAGACAGCCCTGCGTATTTAACCTATGCAATGAGTAATACAAAAAAACACCGCGTTTAAATTAAGCACGGTGTTTTTTAATTTCTTAGTTAAAAGCCTCCTGCTGCTTTATTGCTAAAAGCGATCCTTTTAAATTGGCGAACCTGGCGGGATTGGTAATGCTTTAAAGTTATCTGGCCAGCTACCTGTGGTTAAAAACAGGTTAACTTGTTCAGCTAAATATTGTTTAAACGCGCTTTCACCTATACTGGTGTTGCTTAGTAGTGAATTTTGTTCAAAGTCATCTTTTAGCTTAGTTAAATAGTAACGCAGTTGTGCTTGTACTTCTGGACTTACGTTATCGCTGGCCACTAAATCAGCCATTGTTTTAGCACTTAAAAATTGCACTCGCTGAGTGATCTTTGCCACCATGTTATTGGATGGCAATGCCACAAAAACCTGCTTATAAAGCTGTAAAAGTAACTCATCTAAACTATAAAAATCATTACTGCGTGCTTGTTGTTGCGCAAGGCGATTTAAACGCTGTGCATTTAGTAATAACGATAAGCTATGCTGCACGGCAACTTCAGGTAGGGCCATAGCATCAAGGGTTAAACCAGTGCGCCCCACTATACTTTCACGCGTCCTAGACTCACCATACGCTTTAGGTGGAATAAGTGCGAGTATTGACTCTGGCAACACTAAATTACTGCCCTCAAGAGTGGTTAAAATAGCTTTAACCGCTTGTTGTTGCGCTTGCTTAGCAACCACTTGCGCGCCTTTTACAGGTTTATCACCGCGTACTTCGTACTCGTAATTTACCCCAGCAATTAATTTAGCCACCGCCTCTACTTGGTAACGGTGAAATAAATACAAGGGCACCAGTTTTTCTTCTAATTGCGATAACGCCTCTCCCGTTTTTATATTATGAATACCAAATTGTGCGAGTGCTTGCTTACGCACTTCTAGTACTCTTAATAGCTCTTCGCTTGGTGCTGCGCCGTTATCCCACAGATGAGCCGTAGGATGCGCACCACCGGCAGCGCGTGCGTCGCTATCAGATATAAACTCGAGCCCTTTAGTGTTGTTTTCTTTTAAAATAGCCGCCAATGCTGCTGCTTCGTTTTGATTAGTAAAGTCGCTGTAGCCGTATTTAATAACTTGTGTATCCCACACACCCATACCCGTAGCATAACCGCGTGACACATCAAGCTTGCCTTGTTCATCAAAGCTAAGCAGCGGATGCGGATAATCCATTACCGAGGCTCTATCGCCCACTGAAGCGGCAAAGTTATGAGAAATCCCCAAGGTATGCCCAATTTCGTGAGCACTTAACTGCCTAATACGATCAAGCGCCATGGCTTGTAGAGTTTTTGCTATTTCATTGCCGTTTAAGTAAGGCGCAGCCAGCGCTTCTGCAATTAAAATATCTTGGCGTACGCGCAGTGAACCAAGCGTTACATGCCCTTTTATTATTTCGCCGGTGCGCGGATCAATTACCGAACTGCCATACGACCAACCACGAGTAGCACGATGCACCCACTGCACTACGTTGTAGCGAATATCCATAGGATCAGCGTTTGTTGGTAGTACTTTTATTATAAATGCATTTTTATAACCCGCTGCACTAAACGCTTCATCCCACCACTGTGCACCTTCAAGCAATGCACTTTTTACCGGCTCCGGCACCCCAGGATCAAGGTAATAAACAATCGGCTCAATGGGCTCGCTAATAGGTAAACTCGGATCTTTTTTAGTTAACCGATGGCGTGGTATATATCGCACATACATAGACTCGCCAAGTGCTGCAGCATAGTTTTTATGCTCAATACTCCAAAAACCCGATTGTGGATGGAAGTTGCGCGGGGTGTAGTTATCGTCTGGTAATTTAATTAGTGAATGGTGCATATGCACAGTTAACGAATAAGCGTCAGGGCTTATTTCACGCACAAACTTACCCGGTTGAGTACCGGCAAAGGTCAGCACAGCTTCAAGCTCTGTATTATTAATAAATGCTTTAGAGCGACTCATATAAACTGCACTACGCGATTCGTCTAGATTAAAGTTACCTTGTTTAGTCGCTGCCAGGGTTCGATTTACACCGTGTACATCACTAAGTAAATACGGAGTGTAATCGATTAATAGCGCCCGCTTATTTTGCGCAACCACTTTAAAGCCCGCTAATATACTTGATGCAAACGCTTCATTAATACTTTGCTGCTCGGCTTTATTACTGGTATTTGCGCGATAGTAAGTATTTACAGCACGTAGCATTACTTTGTCGCCAAAGCGCTCAAATTGCACTAAGTGTGTATTACCAAGCTGCCCTCTATCGAGCCCTATATCGTTAGAGCCCAAGCCATTTGGCAAGCTTTGCTGTAGCAAAAATTGCTGCTCTAGTTTATCTACTTTTAAATAAACCTTGCCGTTTTCTGTATCGTAAAAAAATGAAAAATATCCCGGAAAATGATTCATCTTTCCAGTAAATTCATCAATAGACTTAATTGCTGCGTGCGCTTGAGTTATCATAGTGAGCAACACAGTAAAGAGAATGTAACCTAGTAGTTTTATTTTTTGCATAATCTTATCTTTGTTATTGGCGTTTTAAGTACGATTAGGTAACCCCATTATAGGGGGGAATTTAAACAATACAGTTATTTAAGACGAATTTCAGCGCTCCAAACTAATCCCTCTCACATTATGATTAGTTTAATCACGTTATCAGGAAAATAGAATGCGTAGACTTCCTCCAGTATTACTTGAAGATGGTTGCCCAAGAGAGTTAATCTCTTTGATCAGAACTATTTTAGCCGCATGTAAAGAAATTTCATTTCGTGTTGGCCAAGGCGAATTATCGGGTGTATTAGGCTCAACACTTGACGAGAATATTCAAGGCGAAACTCAAAAGAAGCTTGATGTTTTAACCAACCAACTGCTTAAAGATATATTATTGGAATCGGGCTACGTAAAAGCCATCGCCTCTGAAGAAGAAGACCACACAGTTGCTGGTAATCCTGATGCAGAATATATTGTAGCGTTTGACCCACTTGATGGCTCATCAAACACCGACATAAACTCGTTAGTAGGTACTATTTTTTCAGTAATGAAAGCGCCTGAAGGCGCAGATCCTGCTGACCAAAGTATTTTTATGCAACCGGGTATTAATCAAGTAGCGGCAGGTTATGTATTATATGGTCCATCGACTATATTGGCGCTAACGACAGGTAAAGGCACCCGCTTTTTCACCCTAGATAAAACTCACGGCACCTTTTTATTAACTCAAGATTTTGCAAAAATACCAGCAGATACCAATGAATATGCTATTAATGCGTCAAACCAACGCCATTGGCAACCGGCTATGCAAAACTACATTAACGACCTTGTAGCTGGCGACACTGGCCCACGCGCTCGAAACTTTAATATGCGCTGGATTGCTGCAATGGTAGGCGATGTACACCGCGTATTAAGCCGTGGCGGGTTATTTACCTACCCAACCGATACCAAAAACCCAAGCCAACCAAATAAACTACGTCTGCTTTACGAAGCAAACCCTATGGCCATGCTAGTAGAGCAAGCTGGCGGGATTGCCTCAACTGGCACCGAGCGCATTATGGACATACAACCTAATGCCATTCACCAGCGCGTAGCTGTAATTTTAGGCTCAAAAAACGAAGTAGAAACCTGCTTGGGATATCATAAGTAATAAATAGAAATACAAGGTTTTAGGTATCAGATTTTAGGCGAGAATTAAGCCAGCGCGGTGTTTAAGTTAACCGTAGATACAAGGCGGGGCTTTATGCCGCGCTTGTTAAATTTATAAAATGCGCGAGGTAAACTCCCGCCTACGGTTCGGTATTTTATCAACACCTGAGATCTCGTACCTTTAATACTTGACTAAAAATTAGCCAAGCTTTTACTCTTGTAAAAGCGTGGCTAATTTGGCGAGCTTTTCATAATTAAGCTCGCCCATTTGCTCACTGTTACTAAGTGCATAAATAACGCCTTCACACTCAGCGCAATCAATATCATCTCGCGCTTCAATCACATTCGCCCACAGTTCCAAGTCATCAAGTACTATTTCATTATGTAAACAACGCTCAAACACATTTAGTATGATTGACGTACTTAGGGTAAATAATGGCTGTTTTGCTGCTGCCGCAGATACAATAACAGCAATAGCCTCGTCTTTTTCTGGCCCGAAGGTAATAAACTGCGCTAATGCTTTTTGTATATCCATAATATTGTTATTCTGCGCTCACCGTGATTTAAAAGTAAAATAATGACCCAAATTAACTGCCCCCAATGTAATGCTGCTCTTACCTGTAATGTGACTGACATATCAGCATGTTGGTGCAACGAGTTACCCGCTATTTTACCGTTAGATCTTAACGCTACAAGCTGTTTATGCCGTAACTGTACGCTGGCTAAAATAAACACTTACTTACAAAGCCTTTACTCGCAGCCGATTAAAATACAACTCGCGTTTGCTAAGCAATTTAAAAATAATGGAGAGCTGATTGAAGGGCTCGATTACACTATGCAAAACAGCTATATGGTATTTAGTAAGTGGTTTTTTTTAAAGCGTGGCACATGCTGTAAAAATGGCTGCAAAAATTGCCCGTATAAGTAATAGCAGGTGTTAGATTTTGATACGACCTCGATAAAGTAGATACGAGGTTTAAGTTTTGGGTAGCTGGTTGGGGTTTTATACCTCGCTTTTTTTAATTAAAAAGCACGAAATAAATTCGCATCTACAGGTTTGGTGTTTGTCGTTAGCGGAGTTTTTCAAGTTAGTCGTCGCATCTACGAAAGAGCAGTGTTCAGCTAAAAAGCTAAACTAATTTAGTGTTTAATTAATGCCTGATCTCTTCTCATTTACGCTCATTATCTTCTCCTTGTGCAAAAAGTGTTTAAGTGAAATATTCACAAAGAGCATAAGAGACGCTGCGCTTTAGAGGAGTAATTAGTTATGGCTAAGGGCTATGAGTTAAGGCAACGAGCAATATGGTGTAATCTATTGCTTTTGTTTGCTCATTGGCTTCTCATTGTGCAAGTAGGCTTTATATTTTTAAGCGATATTAGATGAATGCGAAGTGAATTTGCACGCAGGGCCGGTATTTAGGTTTAGCGCGGTGTTTGTTACAGGATCGTTTTTACTAATAACTCACCGCGGCTTTATCTACTCTTTATTTTCTTCCCCATTCACTCCATGAACCGTCGTAAACACTTAAGTTAGCGTAACCGCACTCATCAGCAAATAACGCTAATATGCAGGCGGTTATACCCGCGCCACATGTAAATTGTAGTTTTTCTGCATTACCGACTAGGGCTTTAAATTGCTGCTGTATTTCGCTAAGTGACTTAGTCTCACCACTGCACAATAATTCGCTATAAGGTAATGAAAGGCTATTAGGAATATGGCCGCTGCGCATATCAGCACGGGGTTCAGGGTCTTCGCCTGTAAAGCGTTTATGTGCACGCGCATCGAGTAATACTATGGCCGGATCATCAATTGCGTTTTGTACCTGTTGCTTATTAATAAAATAACCCGCTTTATAACGTGCAAAAAAATTACCATTATGTTTTGCCTTGCTATAGCCTTGCTGTACCGGGTAGCCACTCTCAAGCCATTTACTTAGCCCACCACTGAGCACTTTTACATTATCAAAGCCCATAGATTTTAGCATCCACCATGCCCTAGCTGCGCTAAACAAGCCCTCATCTTCATAAATAACAATGTACGAATCGTGGTTAACGCCTGCCTTTTGCATTACTTGAGTAAATTGCGTTTCGCTACGCAAAGTATTAGGTAATGGGTTAGAGCGATCTGCTAGTTCATTTTTAATATCAAAGCGCTGCGCGTTAGGCAGCATAGCTATTGGAGAGTACTCCCCAATAAAGGATGCGCGCAACATCCCTGCATCAAGAATAACGAGTTTAGCTTGCTCTAAACGCGCATATAACCATTGTGTGCTGACTATATTTTTCATTTTTTACCAAATTTGAAGGCATGCAATAACTATATTTTGTTAAAGTCTGCTTATAAATAAAATTTAGGCTGGTTACAAATTAGAAAAATGCTAAAATAGCTGCTTTGATATTTCTAAATAGAGTAAAAATTATGTCAATCCCTTTTTACATTATCAACATGCAAGGCTGTGAAGAGCGTTGGGAAGCAACTCAAAAGCAACTAACCAACTTGCATTTAACGGCTGAACGCTTTGAAGCTACCATTGGCAAAAATCTTAGTGAGCAAGAGATCCTCAACTGGTATTGCCCGAAAAAAAATAAAAAACGCTACAACCGCGATCTGACATTGGGTGAAATTGGATGCTATGTTAGCCATATGCGTATTTGGCAAAAAATAGTTGATGAAAATATATCTTTTTGTGTCGTATTAGAAGATGATCTCTCCATTAAGGCTTCACTTAAAGATGTTGTTGATGTAGCGATTAAATTAAATAATTGGGATTTAATAAAGCTATCAAATGACCGAAACTTTCCATTTATAGACAGTGCTATATTAGAAAATAATCTAACAGTAGGCAACTATAAAAAAGCCCCTAACGGTACTCAAGGCTACATCATTACATTAAGCGGCGCTAAAAAGCTACTGCAAAGAAAGCCATTTTTTAGACCTGTAGATGTCGATATACAATTTCACACAGAAGTAGGGCTAAATATGATTGGCATAAAACCCTACCCAATTGCCGAAGATCGAAGTTTTATTAGTGAAATATCAACTATGAATGGCGGTAAACACTCTAACCACAGTACATTCATCAGAAATTTAATCCACAGATCGAGTATTTATAGGCAAAGACAGTATAAAACAGCAGATCTTTCTAGCATTATTGGTAAATAATAAAAGCGCCATCTCATTTTTCGCAATGTTCGATTACATTTTAATAATATTGCTCCGTAACAGCGCCATTTTCGATATTATTTTATTTTGTACCGGATGGGGTATACTTTGCTCGTCCATCGCATTAATTAGCAGATCGACTACATGATTAAAATCTTTTTCATTAATATTCATGCCGGTATGAATAGCAACCATAGAGTCGCCTTTATACTCACACGGGCCGTTTGTTAGCGCGCATAAGTGGCTTATAAAGCCTTGGCGAAAATGAGTAATGTTACTGTGCTCAAAATAGTGAAACACTTGCCTGTCATTACCAATTTGATAAATAAAGCTATCCACTAGTTTTTCTATGCCGGCATTACCATTTATTTGCTGATACAAACTCTGTTTAGGCTTGCTGCTACAGCCAGCTAATACACTTGTAGCCAATAAAAATAGTATAAAAATTCTCATTACCAATATCCTGTCACCGATAAATACCAACCGGTTTGATCGCTTGCTCCAGCTATACTGCCTAAATCTAAGTAGGCGGCGGTTACGCTCATATGTTTATTTGGCATCCAAGCTACAAACACATCTTTCCAATCTTGCTCGCCTAATCCTAGGTTATTTGTTTTTTGACGATACTCAACACCTAACGCTACTTCACGGCTTAAAAATATTGCTGTGCTTGCCTCAAATAACAATTTATTGCTGGTATTATTACCGCCATAACCCAGTAACCCTAGTTGGTTGGCTTTGCTGTAACGGGTGGTCACGTTCCAAAACCAGTTGTATCCTGCAATAGCACCTAAGTGTAACTTGCTTGCCGCTAAGTAAAAGTCGGTGCCGCTGGTGCTTTCTGCACCCACTAGCTTTGCAACCGTGCCATCGTCTAACGACTTATGCTGTATACCTAAACTTACCTGTGGCCAACTACTGTAAACAATGTCGCCATATAAACGAACTTTAGCACCAGTTATCGACTGCTCTATTTGCGTACTCAGCGCGGGTACATCAAACTCTTGCTGCGCATAGCTAAGCTCAACGCGATTAAACAAATTAAGCTGTGCGCCACATACATCTAACGTATAGTCGGTTACATCTGCACGGCTACAAAAACCATTAACCGAAACCTCATCCTCACTGGCATACCCAGCAAGTTGCGCCCACGGAACAAGGCCACCGCCACCAGCGCCCTCAACTTGAGACACCCCAGGAGTAGCTAATAATTTACCGCTACTCGCAGCAGTAATAAAACTGGCTGTGAGTAATACCCCCGCCATAAAACACTTAATGTACGCCATCGTATTCCTCTAACCACTGCTCTAATAGCTCAGCTTTTAATGGTCGACTTAAATAATAACCTTGTGCGTGATCGCATTGCATCTGCTTAAGTAATGTTAAGGTTCCTACAGTTTCTACTCCTTCGGCAACTACCGAAAACCCTAATTGATGCCCTAAAGTAATACTCGACTGCACAATAAATTGATCTTTTTGCGACTCATCAAGCTTTAAAATAAAGCACTTATCTAATTTAAGCTCATCAATTGGCAGCATTTTTAAACGCCCTAACGATGTTTGCCCTACGCCATAATCATCAAGCGATATTTTTACCCCAATAGCTTTTAAGTTTTCGAGGGCAATTATGCCTTTTTCTTCATTTTCGATCATATCGCGCTCGGTGAGCTCAATGGTGATCAACGCAGGGTTAACCTTATGCTTTTTTAAAGTACGTACTAATGACGAATGAAACCCCGCAAACGCAATATCTTGTGCCGATACATTGATAGCCGCTTGTAAATGTATGCCTTTTTGCTGCCAAGCGGCAACTTGTGCAATAACGGTATTAACCACCCAGGCAGTGAGCTCAACAATTAATCCCGACTGTTCGGCTAAATCAATAAACACCTCAGGCGACACCCAACTACCATCTTTACGTTGCCAGCGAATTAAGGACTCAACCTTATCAACCTTTTGTATTTTCATATTTAGTTTTGGCTGATAGGTCATAAATAACTGGCCGTCATCATCGCTTATAGCTTGCTTAAGCTCATCAAGCATAACTAAGCGCTCTAAATGCGCTTCGTCTTCGCCTTGTTGATAGTAATGAATATTTTGATGATGGCTGGTTGCGCTTTCTACTGCTATAAGTACTCGACGAATTAGATCCTCAGCTTGTTCACCGTGTAGCGGATATTGCACCACCCCCACACTAAAGCGTAAATTTATTTTTAAGTTTTGAATGGTGTAACCCGCTTGGAGCTGCGCCATTAAAGCAATAATGCCGCGTTTAAATTCGCTCACTGCCCCCGCCGGAAATACGGTTAAAAATTCATCACCACCAATACGCGCATGAAACCCACCCAACTCCTCTGAAAACTCACGAATACGATGTGCCACCGCTTTTAAGCACTTATCACCAATGCGTGGCCCCAACTTATCGTTTATATGTCGCAGGCCTTTAATATCGATAGCTACTAACGTGTGTGCAGTGCTTTTATTTAATTGTTTAGCTAGCATTTCTAGCATAGCCGAGCGGTTATAAAATCCGGTTAGCGCATCATGGCGAGCTTGGTAGCTAATTTGCTGTTCACGCTTATTTATATCACTCCCCATGTGATGAAAAGCATCCATAAGGGTAGTTATTTCACAGCTTTGTTTGCTGCCTTTAAATTCAAAATTATAATTACCCTTTGCAAATTGCTTAGCCACCACGGCCAATTGCGACAGTGGTGTAGTTAAATTATTTGCTAATAAACTACTGGTTACTACCCCAACAATTAAAGTAAGTATGGCAAGTATAATCAGCGTAATAAATAGCTGTTCAAAATCGCGATAGCTTTGGGTTAAATCGGCGCTGAGCAAAATTATTACCGGGTGAGCTTGTAGTGCAGGTAGCTCAATATCGCGATTTTTATATACTAAATAATCACCAAAAAATCGCGACGTCGTTTTGCTATTAAAATAATCAACTGGTCGAAAGTTTGCTGGAGGGGCTACCAGTGAGGTTTTTACTAAGCTATCTGCGTTCGCTATAAAGCTTACTTCCATACCGGTTAGGCTTTTAAGTTCTGAAGCTACATTACTGGTTATTTTAAAACCCACCAAACTGTAAGCTATGGTGCGCGGGGTTTTAACTGGCAGTAAAATAACCTGATACAGCTGGCCATTTAATACCACAAAACTAGAGCGCTCCGCGGTAGTTAATAACTCACTCATTAAAGGCTGCAGATTATCGGTAAAGTTGTCCTCATCATCATTGGTTGATATTAACAGCCCCGACAAATCTAACAGCAGCATTAGTTCGGCATTTATACGCTGGCTATGATTGTATAAAACACTGCTTATAGTAGCAGCGTCACGCGTGGCAACCGCTTGTTTAAAGCCAAAATCGGAGGTGAGTACTTTAGCGGCAGTTAATAGTAGGTTTTCTTTCGAGTTTAAATATTGTTTATAAACATTTTGTGCCACGCTTATGTCTTGATTGACTTTTTCTTCTTGAAACTTACTTGTAGACCACCAAAAGCTCAGCAAACTAACCACAGTGGTTAATAACACCAAGCCTACACATAAAATGGTTATACGGTTTCGCAAATTGTTAGTCATTACCGCCCTTAAACTGACTGCCAAAGGTGTTACGTGGTGCTGGCGAGGAAGTATTTATGGTTATAGGTAAAATAGCTTGTGGCTCTATATTCATCATTTTTTTATTTTCTAAAGGCGCAGTTTGCAACGCATGCCAAATACTTATTTGCAAAGGCTGCGTAGTAACAGGCAAACTTACAACTCCGTTTTTATCGGTTTTATAAACTTGCTCACTCTTAGCCACATAGATATAACCCACCATAGAATCATGAATATTACAGCCTAGTACCACAACACCTTGAGTGTCAAAAATAATTGGCTCTTTGGGTTGCCCTGAGTAGAGTTTTAATTGAAAAGATTTAGCGCTTGAAAACGAATACACGTTATGGCGAATATTATCGCTATTAGGAAAGTTAACTAATTGCCCTTGCTGCACAATAAGTAGCTCAGGTAAAAACTGCTTATTTACCTGATCTATTACCGCAACGGGGAGCTTTTTAACACTTGGATTTGTAGGCTTAAAAGCAGTGTTTGCTTGGCCTATTTCAACAACGGCATTGGGTAATACCATACCGTGTTGATCTTTTATTACTAAATCAATATTTGCGCTAATAGCAGCGTGGCTAAAAAGCACACTTAAAGCGAATAAATAACGTTTTTTTGCAAAAAATTGCAATGCTCGTTCAAACATAACCATACTCAAATATTAATTTTAAGTTCAGTTAATTAGAGACGAGCACCAATTGCAAGAAATATAGTTCAGTCACTAAAAATAAACATTTTAGCATTCATTTTTTAGCACTTTAGTCGTGTTATTTTATAATTAATCCATAATCGGCATCTAAAATAGCAATTACTTCTTGACGCGGATCAGCAGGAATAACAATCTCTTTGCCCACTATTTTACTGGCAATGCCTACGTAGGTATTTGACACTTCAAGCATTACTGACTCAGGTAAAATGTAATCTTTAGCTAGCTGCTCACGCTCATCCATGCGGTCTTTATTAAGTAGTACGTCGCTCTCTGGCACGTTATTAATTAACAGCTGACGAAAACCTTCCTTTGAGTTTTCAACAATCTTGCCATCTTTATAAGATGCCTCATCCCAAATACGTGATGAATCAGGCGTGCCTACTTCATCAATATAAATAAGCTGCTCTGCGCCATTTATATCTTCTACATAGCCAAATTCAAATTTGGTATCTACAAATATTTGCCCAAGCTTAGCCAGCTCGCCACTTATTAGCTCAAAACCTTCCACTAATAACTTTTCGTATTGGGCTACATCATCTGCCGTTCTAAAGTTAAATACGCTTAGGTTATTAGTAATATTGCTACGCGTTATATTTACATCATCAACTGGGGGAATATCTGCCACGCCAGTAATAATGCCTTTGGTAGAGGGGGTAATTAATACTTTATCGAGCTTTTGATTAGCTGTTAAACCTTCTGGTAAATTAATACCACAAAAGTTTCGTACGCCTTTAGCGTAGTCGCGCCACATGCTGCCAGTAATATATTGGCGGGCAATGGCTTCTACTTTTACCGTACTGGCTTTACGTACAATCCAAACATATGGATGTGGAATATCAACAATGTGATTACCCGCAAGGCCTGCCTCATCAAATAACTTAAACCAATGCGCAGCCACCGAGTTTAACGCTATGCCTTTACCTGGCACGCCATTTAAACCGTTTTCACCTTGCCAAATACAATCAAAAGCCGAAATTCTATCGGAAATAACCATAATTGCCAGCTCAGTATCGGCCGGCACTTTATAGCCCTTTTCGTTAATTAAACGTTTGCTGTCTGCGTCGGTTAGCCAATAAACCGAGCGTACTTTACCACTGTGTACGTCACCTTTGGTACGAATAGGTAGATCATCGTTTACGTCTAAAACTTTATAGCTAGTCATGCTATCTCCGGGGTTAGGCATGCTCAAAGAGCAAAGTATGGAATTGGGGTTAAAGAGAGCATATAATAATGCAGCCAACTGCAAAGCTCAATCTTACGCCTAAACAAATATAACGACTTTATTTATCTGCAAGTAACAATGGAGTAAACTTGAGCTGTTCAAAAATCTTAAGGAGTTAAATTGGACTACCTAGCCGTCAGCAAAAATAAAAAATATTTAATGTATATTTCTCAAAATTACTCATATGCTATTTTAAGGCCTTTACAAGCACAAATTTTGGCTCACGGTGGTGAAGTTTGTTGGTTTTTAGAAGGTAATGACGTTAATCCTGACTTTTTAGCCGATGATGAAATACAACTTAACTCAATTAAAGCAATAAAACAGTGGTCGCCCGATGCGACTTTTGCCCCAGCTAATTTAATACCTACTTTTTTCCCAGGTAAAAAAGTTGCTGTTTTTCATGGTTTTGATGCCGGTAAGCTAAATAAAAAAGGCGAAAATGACCACTTTAAAGCCAGAGGCTGTTTTGATCTGTATTGTACACAAGGCCCAAATACTACTGGGCCATTTAAAGCATTAGAACAGCAGCTGGGTTATTTTAAAGTAACCGAAACAGGCTGGCCGCCGTTGGATCGTTTTTTTATTACCGAAGACACTAACCGTTACAAAGATAGCAGCGACACGCGCCCCACATTATTAATTTGCTCTACTTTTTCTAAGCGCCTATCGCTCGCGCCTAAATTATATGAACAAATAAAGCAATTTAGCCAACACGGTAAATGGCGCATTTTAATGCAGTTTCATCCTAAAATGCCCACAGAGTGGATCACTAAGTACAAAGCACTCAGCAATGAAAATTTAACCTTCGTTGAAACTGACAACGTATTACCTCTACTTCAAGCAGCTGATGTAATGCTGTGCGATACGTCATCTATATTGCAGATGTTTTTAGTACAGCGAAAACCTGTAGTGACTTTTTGCAATAAAGCTCCCGCAAAGTATTTACTTGATATCACCAATGCACAAGAGGTTGAAGCCGCAATAGAACATGCTTTTACTTATCCAGCTGAACTAATTAATAATATTGAGGAATATTGCCAACAGTTACATCCGTATGCCGATGGTAAATCAAGCGAAAGAGTACTTGCCGCAACCAATGAACTACTGCTTAGTAATGAAAAACTAAAAAGCAAACCACTCAATCTGATCAGACAGTTTAAAATGCGTAAAAAACTAAATTACTGGGGTTGGTAAATTAAACAATAGGCTAAAGGACAGATTTTATCTGTCAGGTATCAGGTTTTAGGTAAGAATTAACCAAGTTTAGTGTTTAGGTTATCGTTTCCGCATCAACCACTTGCCTAGTACCAGCCCTACTGGCCGCTGAAATATAACCACTGAACGCGCCCCTCCTTCCTTTCCCTTTTATTATCGCTTAACATCACAACTATAAATGTTTAACTATTAAGTTGTTATGATCACACTTTCTAAGCTGTTATTTAAATGGCATAAAAATGCAGTTAGCCCCACACTTAATATTAACCAGCTGAACATTAAGCAAGGCGAGCATGTGTTTTTACATGGACCAAGTGGCTGTGGTAAGTCTACTTTACTGTCGTTATTAGCGGGTATTAATACCGCCACCAGCGGTGAGGTAAGTATTTTGAATAAAAACTTAAACACCCTAAGTAATACTCAACGCGATGTATTTAGAGCGGATCATATTGGTTATATTTTTCAAAATTTTAATTTGCTCCCCTATTTAACGCCGCTGGAAAACGTAAGCTTGGGTTGCCAGTTTTCAAAGCAGCGCCAACAACGGGCGCTGCTGCAATCACACTGCTTAACCGCAGAGTCCGCAAGATTGCTTAATGCCTTAGGGTTAGCGCAACATTTACATCATCAAGATGTGGGTAAATTAAGCATTGGCCAGCAACAACGTGTGGCTGCCGCGCGTGCATTTATTGGCAGCCCAGAGTTAATTATTGCCGACGAGCCCACATCGGCGCTCGACACCAACAACCGTCAAAGCTTTATAAAACTGCTGTTTGAGCAAGCTAAGCACGCCAACAGTACTTTAGTATTTGTTAGCCACGACGAAAGTTTGCAACCACTTTTTAATCGCAGCATCGATTTAGTTAATTTGCAGGCAGCATCATGATCTTAATTAAACTCGCCTATAAAAGCCTATTAAACCGTCGTAGTAGCGTGCTGTTAACCTTACTTACCATCGCCATTAGCGTCATGTTACTGCTAAGCATTGAACGGGTACGCATAGACGCAAAAAGCAGTTTTAGTAATACTATTTCGGGCACCGATTTAATTGTCGGTGCGCGCACTGGCGATATTCAATTGCTGCTCTCGTCCGTATTTAGAATAGGCCACACTAACAATGGTGTGAGTTGGCAAAGTTATGAATACATAACCGGACAACGCGGCGTAAAGTGGAGCATTCCAATAAGCCTTGGCGACAGCCACAAAGGCCAAGCAGTATTAGGCACCACCCTTGATTACTTTAATTATTATCGGTTTGGCAAAAAGCAGCCACTGAGCTTTAAGCAAGGCCACGCATTTAACACGATTAACCAAGTCGTACTGGGGAGTGAGGTAGCGAGTAAATTAAACTATAAACTGGGCGACAGCATTGTTATATCTCATGGTATGGGCAGCACTAGTTTTCATCATCATGATGACAACCCGTTTAAAGTGGTCGGTATTTTAAATGCCACCGGCACACCAGTAGATAAAACGCTGCATATACCGCTGGCCGCTATCGATTTAATCCATGGTGGCCATAGTGCAGAGCATGACAAACATGAGCACGAGGAACATAGCAACTTAGTTGGCCACCCAAAACAAATTACTGCGTTTTTAATGGGCTTTAACTCACCACTTTACACGCTGCAAATTAGGCGCAATATAAACCAATATAAAAAAGAAGCACTGCTGGGTATTATGCCCACAGTAACACTAAAAGAGTTATGGGAAATGCTCGCTATTGTTGAAAAAATACTGCTGCTATTTTCTGTTGTGGTAGTCATTATTAGCTTGCTTGGCATGTTAACCACGCTCCTAGCTAACCTTAATCAGCGCCGCAGAGAGCTTGCCATATTACGCTCAGTAGGCGCTCGGCCATGGCAATTATTTACTCTCATTAGCATAGAGTCACTGCTTACCACTTTACTCGGCTGCATAGTTGGGTGTGTATTATTTTATGCGCTGATGTTTTTTGGCGCAGGTTACTTACAAAGTCACGCTGGTATTAGCATTAATATTGCCATGCTCTCTTACTATGAACTCACACTTATAGGCGTTATTATGATTGCAGGATTTATTATTGGTTTAATTCCCGCTACTCGCGCTTACTTTTACTCACTCAGCGATGGCATGAGTATAAAAATATAACTAGGACAATCATGACGTTTTTAAAAACAACTTTTCAATACATCGCCTTGGTAAGCTTAATACTAACCAGCTTTGTTAGTAGTGCAAATCCACCCAAAGAAATTTTTTGGGAAGACCTAATTCCACAAGGTCATATGCAAATAAACACCCAAGCGCAAGCTAACCACGAAGGCAGTGAACAAAACTGGGTTCAACCAGATCTAAACGCACCTGTAGTAAAAGCACTTGATGGTAAATCGGTAAGCCTACCGGGCTTTGTAGTACCACTTGAAGGCGACAGTGAAGTAATTACCGAATTTTTACTGGTTCCTTATTTTGGCGCCTGCATACACGTACCGCCGCCGCCGCCAAATCAAATAGTACATGTAACCATTAAAGGCGGAGTCCCCATCGACAGCCTATACGACGCCATAGTAGTGACTGGTGTAATTAGCACCCAAACATGGTCAGGCGAAATAGCCCAAGTAGGCTACACAATGAAAGCCGTAGGCGTAGCTCCGTTTGAGCTTTAAAACCGGAGGTTTCAGCGGGTAAGGTTCCCCCTCCACATCACGATCTCACCCTCTTTGTGAATTAATCACTTAAAAGCATTTTGCACAAAGAGGGTAGATGAGAATCTTTAGTACTATTCGCTGCCCTTCACTTCTGACACTTCCCACAAAACACAGTACTTCTTTGCCCTAACCTAACTTCTTGTAATTCGCTTTTACACACCAAGCAAGGTTGCCCTTTGCGACCGTACACTAAAAGTTGCTGAGCAAAGTAACCCGGTTTCCCATCGCTTTGGGCAAAATCTTTTAAGGTAGTGCCACCTTGGGTTATTGCTGCGGCTAGCGTGTCTTTAATTATAGGGATAAGCGCTTCAAAACTTTTCAGTGATACTTTACCGGCTTCGCGGCGAGGATCTATTCCCGCTTTAAATAATGATTCGTTAGCGTAAATATTACCGACCCCTACGACAATAGCGTTATTCATTATAAATTGTTTTACCGGCACTTTTTTATTGCGTGATTGCTGATATACCTGTTTCGCAAAAAATTCGTCCGTAAGCGGCTCAGGCCCAAGCTTTGCCAGTAACTTATGAACTGAGCCCGGCGCTTGCCATAGGCAACAACCAAAGCGGCGCGGATCGTTTAAGCGCAGCGCTTTACCGTTAGCAAAAATAAATTCTATATGATCGTGTTTTTTAAGTGGCTCGTTAGCACTTACTACGCGTAAATTCCCCGACATACCTAAATGCAAAATAGTAGCGCCTAACTCACAATGCAATAATAAATACTTTGCACGGCGCTCAACGCCCGTTACGGTTAAACCCGTTAACTGATATACATCGTCAGGCACCGGCCAACGCATGCTGCCATTATGAATATTTACCTTAGTAACAAATTGGTTTAAAACATGCGGGGTTATGCCCATGCGGCTTACTTCTACCTCTGGTAATTCAGGCATTTATACACTCACCTTATTATAAAGATCATTGTTCGCTCGGGGTTGAGCTAGGAAACAACTGTTTAACTACGGCTAAATCAAGCGCAAATACACGCTGGCTATTTTTTTCGAGTAAATAATACTGGCCATCGCCCTTGTAAAGTAAATACACCCAAGGTAATGGTTCGCCCGCCAGTTCAAAGGTAGCTACCGAGAGTGGCGCATTAGGATTAAACACCACCGATTCATGAACCGACATAAGCTGAGCACTTTGCCATAAGTTAACCAGTTCGCCTAGCTGCTGCTCCGTACCTTGCCAAGTAAGCGGCACATCGGTTTGTAATGCGGTTGTACGCCAACTTGTGCCTATACGTTCAATTTTTTGATCAACAAAACTCAACGTTAATACAAAACTTTGTATTGGTAACACTGGTTGCAGTACCGGCTCGTTATTATTACCACCAATATTTTTATGCCAACCATTTAAAAAGAAGATCATAATCAACATCGAAAAAATAATAACGTTGTTCCAACCTTTACGGCTTAATTGCATGCTCGATGTTCCTAATTAGTTCAATAGTTTAAAGTGTAACCAAAACTTAATTACACTGTCTATATGTTAAATCCACTATACTTTGTTAGAATACGCGCAAATTTTTAGGAGTTTCATCAATGTCAATGTATGTAGTGGGCCATAAAATCCCAGATTCAGATTCAATATGCGGCGCAATTGCACTCGCTTATTTAAAAAACCAAATTAATGAACCAGCCATTCCAACGCGTCTTGGTGAAGTTTCACCAGAAACTCAATTTATTCTTGATAAATTTGGCTTCGAAGCGCCAGAGCTAAAGCTTAGCTACGCCGGCGAAGATGTGTATATTGTTGACCACACAGAAAAAACCCAAGCACCAGATGATATAGACCAAGCTCGCATAGTCGGCGTGGTAGATCACCATAAGCTTGGTGACCTAACCTCATCAGCACCACTAGAGTGCTGGATCCGCCCTGTAGGTTGTTCAAACACCATAATTAAAATGATGTACGATTTTTACAATGTAGAAATCCCTAAAAACATCGCCGGTATTATGATGTGCGCTATTTTAAGCGACACCGTTATTTTTAAATCGCCAACGTGCACTACTGCCGATATTAAATGTGTTGAAGCGCTAGCAGAAATAGCCGGTATTGACGATCCTAAAGAGCTCGGCATGGAGATGTTTCGCGTTAAATCGGCAGTTGCCGACACGCCTATACGCGACCTGGTTATGCGCGACTTTAAAGACTTTAACATGAACGGCAACCTAGTAGGTATAGGCCAGCTAGAAGTGATCGACCTTGCAGTATTTGACGATATTAAAGCTGATTTAGCGACCGATATTGCCAAGCTTAAAACTGAAGGTAACCGCCACTCAGTATTTTTACTGCTTACCGACATCATGAAAGAAGGCTCAGAAATGCTAATTGCATCAGACGACGCAAACCTAGTAGAGCAAGCTTATGGTGAAAAACCAGCAGACGGAAAAGTATGGCTAGACGGCGTACTGAGCCGTAAAAAGCAAGTAGTACCACCACTACAAGATGCTTTTCAAAAAGTATAATGTAAGCAGATACTAGAGGTCAGCAATCAGACTTCAAAAAAACACCGCGTTTATTTAAACGCGGTGTTTTTATTTAAAATCGTAGTAATCAAATGCTATAAAGTCACACTATCAAACACTACTCTGCTCTTTATTTATGACTAAAACCTGACCACTGCCCTTGAACCTTTAGCTGGCTCTTTCAACTCTTATTTCTGCCTGACCACTTGCTACCTGCTATCTGCTATTTACTTTCAATCACTACCAAATAAATCGCGTGTGTATACTTTATCTGTAATATCACTCAACTCTTCAACCATACGGTTAGAAACAACTACATCAGATATTTGTTTAAATTCATTTAAGTTTCTAATAACGCGAGAGTTATAAAAAACATCTTCTTTAAGCTCTGGCTCATACACCACCATTTGCACATTACTGGCTGCAATTCGCTTCATGATCCCTTGAATAGCAGACGCTCTAAAGTTATCAGATCCCGTTTTCATAACGAGCCTGTAAATTCCAACGACTTTAGGATTTCGTTTAATAATTGAATCCGCTATAAAATTTTTACGTGTGGTATTGGCATCAACAATAGCGCAAATCATATTGTTGGGTATGTCTTTATAATTTGCTAATAACTGCTTGGTATCTTTTGGCAAACAATAGCCACCATAGCCAAACGATGGATTGTTATAATGATTACCAATGCGAGGGTCAAGTCCAACCCCTTGTATAATTTGTTTACTATTTAATCCATGCGCTTCGGCATACGTATCAAGTTCGTTAAAATATGCGACCCGCATTGCAAGATAGGTATTTGAAAATAATTTAATGGCTTCAGCTTCGGTCGACTCAGTAAACAACACTGCTATATCTTGTTTAATCGCCCCTTGCTTAAGTAAATTAGCAAATACAGCAGCACGCTCACTTTGCTCACCAACCACAATGCGTGATGGGTGTAGGTTATCGTAAAGCGCCTTACCTTCACGTAAAAATTCAGGAGAAAATATAATATTGTCTACGCCCAGCTGCGCTTTCATCCGCTGCGTAAAACGCACTGGCACTGTCGATTTAACAATTATTACCGCGTGAGGATTATAAGCCAAAGCGTCGTTTATCACGGCCTCAACAGAGCTGGTATTAAAATTATGAGTGTGGGTATCGTAATCGGTAGGGGTCGCTATAATAATAAAGTCAGCGTTACAGTACGCCATGCTTTTATTAGTTGTTGCAGTAAAACTTATATCATCTCGTTGTAAATATTCACTTATATGAAAATCGACTATCGGCGATTGCTTATTATTTAAAAGGGCTATTTTTTGCTCATCTATATCAAGTGCTATAACCTCGTTATGCTGGGCTAGTAACATGGCGTTCGACAAACCAACATAACCAGTACCTACAACTGTTACCTTCATATTCATCCCTAATATTTAAAATATTCTATATCAGCTAAAAGTATAGTTAAGGCTAAATTATAGGCAAATTGAAAAGTGCAAAAAACACACTAGCAACACACTCTGCCCTTATTTTTATTTCTAACTGAAAACTAATCGCAACCCATTACCTACCCTTGCATTTAAACTAATTAAAACTAAGCTGTTACAAACAATACGTTAAAACACTTAAAAGCTGCTTTCATCTTTAATTGAAAGTTACGGCTAAAAGTAGATCACCGCCCTTTTTAAGCATACAAGGACGAACAATGAAAATGGACGAACAATGAAAATACTGCATCATGGGGCTGTTAATGGCGTTACCGGTTCGTGCCATGAACTAGTGATAAATAACAGCACATCAATACTCATTGATTGTGGACTATTTCAGGGGGAGGATTCAAAAACTGATTTAGCTATTGGGTTTGATATAACTAATGTTACGGCATTAATTGTTACTCATTGCCATATTGATCATGTGGGGCGCATACCGTATTTATTGGCTGCGGGATTTAAAGGGCCTATTTACACCACTAAAGCGTCGGCCAGTTTATTACCACTGGTGATAGAGGATGCATTAAAAGTAGGGGTAACACGCGATCCTAAAATAATTGCTGCCTGTTTAAGCTTGTTAGCCAAGCGTATTGTTGCGGTTGATTTTAAAACCTGGTTTAACTTACCTATCAATCCAAGCGTTAATAATGCTGAAAATACCCAAACAGCCAAAGCACGGTTTCAGCGAGCCGGGCACATTTTAGGTTCAGCCTATGTTGAAATTGACATTCTTGAGAACAAAAGCACTAAAACCACTCCTAACAACACACAAGGTAAAAGTACGCATCGCGTGGTGTTTTCTGGCGATCTAGGCGCGCCCTATACTCCCCTATTACCCACACCTAAGCCGCCGTATAAAGCCGACACTCTAGTCATTGAATCGACCTATGGCGATAAAAACCATCAAGGGCGTAAAGAGCGTACTCAAACATTAAAAAAAGTAATCGAAGGTGCGGTTGCCGATAACGGCGTAGTACTCGTGCCCGCGTTTAGTATAGGTCGAACTCAAGAGCTACTTTACGAACTAGAGCAGTTAATTCACAGCGCACCTAAAAACTCACCATGGCACAGCATACACGTAATACTAGACTCCCCCATGGCGGCAAATTTTACTGAGCAGTACAGAAATTTTAAACATTTATGGGACGCTGAAGCCAAACGCAAAGTTGCCAAAGGCCGCCACCCGCTCGACTTTAAAAACCTAACCACAATCGACACTCATAAAGAGCATGTGGCCATTATTAACTACTTAGCCACTCGCCAAACCCCCGCCATTATTTTAGCCGCCAGCGGCATGTGCACCGGCGGGCGCATTGTAAATTACCTAGCGCGTTTTTTAAGTGACAAAACCACCGACATACTGTTTGTAGGCTATCAAGGACGCGGCACATTAGGGCATGATATACAAACCTATGGCCCTCGTAACGGCTATGTATTTGTAAACGACACTCGCATTATCATAAACGCCAAAGTACACACTATAAGCGGCTACAGCGCCCACGCAGATCAAAATGGGTTAATAAAATTTGTAACCGGCATGCGTAAAAAGCCCAACCATATAAAAATAGTGCATGGCGATGATGATGCGAAAAATGCGCTCGCAAATAAATATCGCGAAATTTTAGGAGAAAAAACATTCGTGGAAATCGCTAAATAATAAAAATTAACCATAGGTAAATGAAGTCTTAGTACACAGTGTGTAAAGCTGCCATTTCGTTCAATTATCCACAATGAAAACTTTTATTAAACAGCATTTAATATTGAACATTTTAATTTTCAAATCATAAAGATCTTCCTCCCTTTTTTAGTCATAATGCGTAGCACATATAAGCGCTGTCGCTTTCTCTGGAATGATACTCTGAGCCAGATGCAAGTATGCCAACCTGGTAAATAATCACCTGTTTGGGGGAATCACGCAATTATACTGACCTAAAGTCATTGCTTCGCTCTCAACGACATCAAAGCCTTTACAAGCAAATATCTACACGTATCATTTTTAAGACTAGTAAATAAAAGGACTCTTCTTGTTTAAACTTCCCTCGACTACCATTGCACTTATTATCGTTTGTAGCGGCTCTATCATAGGGCCACTTGGCATGGCAGGCGTTAACATAGCGATCCCAAATCTCGCTGAAGATTTAAATGCGAGCGCGAAAATGATCGCGTGGATGCCCACCTTGTATTTACTCAGTAGCGTCATGTTTATGCTACCGTGCGGAAAAATAGCAGACAACTATGGCCGCAAACGCGTATATGCTTCTGGTTTAGCCTTAAATGCGCTGGCCTCGCTTATGTGTGCGCTGGCAACATCGATTGAGTGGGTGCTTTTTTGGCGCTTTATACAAGGAGCCGCAGGCGCCATGATTTTTGGTATCGGCGTTGCCATCATAACCTCTGTCACACCTGATAATAAACGAGGGATGGCACTGGGCACCTCTGCGGCATGTGTGTATATAGGGCTCAGTGCTGCCCCGGCAATGGGTGGTTGGCTTACTGAAATGTGGGGATGGCGCGCCGTGTTTTACTCGCAGATCCCACTGGTACTTATGCTGCTCATTACCATTAAATTGTTTTTACAGGGTGAGTGGAAAAACGATAAAAAATCACCGTTTGACTGGTGGGGCACCGTTATCTTCTCGCTTTTCGCACTGTGCTTAGTATTAGGGTTAAGTGATTTACCACGTATGTCAGGCTGGCTTTTAACATTACTTTCAATCACCTTTTTGATGTTATTTATTGTTCATCAAAGTCGCAGCCGGCGGCCACTCATTAGGGTACAAATGTTTTTAGAAAGCCGTGTATTTAGCCTCTCACTGTCTACGTCATTTTTAATGTATGCCAGTAACTTTTCACTGGCCTTTTTGTTAAGTTTGTATTTGCAATACATTAAAGGATTAAGCCCCGCACATGCTGGGAAAATAGTGTTACTCCAAGCGGTTTCAATGGCTATCATGGCGCCACTGGCAGGTAAATTTGCCGATAAAATACAACCACGCTTACTTGCCACATTAGGCTGTATCATTGTTATGATTGGCTTTTTTCTACTTTCTCTACTAACGGTGAACTCAAGCACAACTTATATTAGCGGCTCACTGCTATTATTGGGCATTGGCTTTGGCTTATTTTCGACCCCAAATAACAATGCCATTATGGGCGCAGTAGATAAAAGCGAGCTAGGTGTCGCATCTTCTTCAATGAATTTGTCACGCACGATTGGTAATTTATTTGGTATGAGCTTAATCAACTTAATTGTGCAGTATTACCTTGGAGACAGTACTTTTTCAGCGCAAAATAGCCCCGCATTAATGAGTACCATTTCATTGGCGTTTAAAATGTCTTTAGGATTTGTAATTCTAGCAAGCTGTATTTCTGCACTGCGTGGTCGAGCTTAAATTGTGTTTAAAAATAATTTAAAGTATGTATAAATACTAAATTACGCTTCACGTTATAGAACGAGAATGCCGCAAATACCGTTAAATAGTGTGCTTTTAGGTTTATTTATTCGTGCGTCTGTTTTAGCACTCTTTATTAGTCACATTTCAAACAGGGGACAGAATTGGCCCTTTTTTATAATTAAGTTACATAAAATCAGAAGCTTGATTATAAATCACCTTGCTTTAAATAATCATCAAACACGGCTCAAACTAGGTAAGCAATTGAAATATAAATAAAAAACAAACTAAGCGTCGCAACAATAAAACCCCGTGATATTATCAACTTTATAAGTGCCTATCAGGTGTCGATTTTAGCGCTCTGTGTGGATACGTTTTAAACAAGGACGCGAACTGGTCTTGAATCAACCTCAAACTATTTAAAATCAATCACTTACACTCAAATCACTTCACTTTAAACAGTAATAAAACACGACTCAAACCAAATAAACCATTGAAATTTAAAGAAAACCCATCCAATAGTTCCCGCTATTAGAAGAAAACGCTCCCCTCCCCTCAAACCCTTACACAGCAAGGCTTTGCGCGCGATCTAGCTTTTTGAATGAGACACAAAAACGTCTAATTTTTAACATTTGAGACAGTTTTAATCGTGAAAAATGCGAGTGAAAAGTGTCTCAATCTGGCCATTTACGACACGCTAGCACACTAAAAGTCTGAGATAAAAAAGTGTAAAAATTCACTTTTTAATATACCAACGTATCAATTAATGCCCATAAAAAAGGATTCACCGTGTCTCAATATGGCTATTTCATAGAGTCTTAGCAGCTAAAAGTCTGAGATGAAAAAGTGAAAAAATTCACTTTTTTATTATGTGGTCAGGCGCTTTTTTACCTAATTTAAGGGGGTTTTACGCGTTAAAATGACAACCAGTGAGTCGGCTTGGCGCGCTCAAGCCTGCGATTTTATCGTAGCTTCATCCGTAACTGGTGAAATAGTGAATGTAAAAGTGAATACTCAATGCTAGACGCGCTATACAGCGCCTAAATGGGGTGAAGTCGATAGGTATAGCGTGGTGCTTTTGCGCAAAAGCGCCAATGTTACTCATGTAAATAATCAATATGTGTACATGATGTACCACTTATAAAGAGTCAATAGGTACCTAAAAATCGTTCAGGTAAAACTTGGGCATTTACGAATAAATGCCCAAGAACACTACTGATCCCCTTTACTATGCACGAGTCGATAGAGTACAGGCAGCACTACCAGTGTTAGCAAGGTTGACGATATTATCCCGCCGATGACCACCGTGGCCAAAGGCTGTTGCACCTCTGCACCTATGCCCGTATTGAACGCCATGGGCACAAACCCAAGGCTTGCCACTAGTGCTGTCATTAATACCGGACGCAAACGAATAAGTGCCCCTTCAACAATGCTATTCACTAATTCTCCGGTTTCTAGCAAACGTTGCTTGATGAAGGACAGCATTACCAATCCGTTTAATACGGCAATCCCAGACAACGCGATAAATCCTACCGACGCGGATATGGATAAAGGCATATCCCTTAACCAAAGAGACATTACACCGCCTGTTAATGCCAAAGGGATACCTGTGAATATAATCAACGCATCGCGTATAGAACCAAACGCAATTACCAGCATTGTCAAAATCACAAACAACGTAACCGGTACCACAATCGTCAATCGTTGACTCGCACTTTCGAGCTGCTCAAAGGTTCCACCATAGTCGAGCCAATAACCAGCAGGTAAATCTACTTCATCATTAATTCTCGCCTGAGCTTCTTCAACAAAAGTGCCAATATCTCTGTCACGCACATTTGCTGTGACAACAATACTACGTTTGCCATTCTCCCGGCTTATTTGGCTAGGTACTTCTTTAAATGCAAGTGTGGCTAATTCGCTTATTGGTACATGCTCACCAGAGGGCGTGACTATGGGAACGCTCTCAAGCTGAGTGAGTTCATTTCGAATGTCGTCGGCATATCGCACGACAATTTCAAAGCGTCTGTCGCCTTCAAAAATCATTCCAGCGGTTTTTCCACCTGTCGCAGCATTGAGCCATAACTGCAAGTCGGCTATATCCAAACCAAAGCGTGCCAATTGATTAGGCTTTGGTGTGACGGTGAAGATTGGAATGCCTTCTACCTGCTCAAGCCTCGCGTCATCAGCCCCTTCAATCGTTGAAATAACGGACAAAATGTCAGAAGCAGATGCAAAGAGGGTATCTAAGTCATCCCCAAATAGTTTTATGCCCAAATCTGCCCTTACCCCACTGATCAATTCATTAAACCGCATTTGAATAGGTTGGGTAAATTCATAATTATTGCCGGGCAAGGTAAACAAGTCCTCTTCAAACGTTTCGACTAGCTCGGCTTTAGTCATTGATGGATCGGGCCATTGTTCCCTAGGCTTCAAAATAACAAACGTATCAGTAATGTTGGGCGGCATAGGATCGGTAGCGACCTCACCCGTACCCGTGCGACCGAATACCGTCTGAACTTGCTCATACTGCATAAGTTTCGCTTCAAGAGTTTTTTGCATTTCAACTGCTTGTTCTACCCCAGTCCCAGGGATGCGTATCGCTTGTACTAAGATATCACCTTCATTGAGCTGGGGAATAAACTCGGAGCCTAATTTACTGCCCATCCATAAACTGCCGACAACCAAAGCACTCGCTGCTACTACCACTAGCCATCTAAAACGCAGCGCTCCGGTTAAAACAGGACGATAGACTGCCTTTGCACCTTTAATAATTGGGCTTTCTTTTTCGCTAATTTTACCTCTCATGAAAATTGCTATCGCCGCAGGCACTACGGTAAAACAAAATACCATTGCGGCAAGCAAAGCCATTATCACGGTCGCTGCCATGGGGTGGAACATTTTACCTTCGACGCCAGTGAGCGTGAACAAGGGGATATAAACAATGGTAATGATCAATACACCAAACAAACTGGGGCGTATGACTTCATTAGTGGCTTCATATACAACATTCAGCCTTTCTTTGAGCGGTAGAGTAGCGCCGTTTTGTTTCTGGGATTCGGATAATCGTCTGATACAGTTTTCAACAATGATAACTGCGCCATCGACAATCAAGCCAAAATCCAGTGCGCCTAAACTCATCAAGTTAGCAGACACATCTGTTTTGACCATGCCCGATATCGTGGCAAGCATTGCCAAGGGTATTACAGCGGCGGTAATAAGTGCAGCTCGCACATTCCCAAGCAAAACGAATAGCACAACGATGACAAGTAAAGCGCCCTCGACGAGGTTTTTCTGCACTGTGTCGATGGTTTTGTCAACGAGGCTTGTCCTATCGTAAACCGCTTCAAGGATTACGCCCTCGGGTAAGCTTGTTTTAATGGTTTCGAGCTTACTGTCCACAGCTTTGGCGACCGTACGAGAGTTTTCTCCCACTAACATCATTGTCGTGCCAATCACTGTTTCTTGGCCATTTAACGTGCCGGCTCCAGAGCGCAGCTCTTTACCGAGGTTGATTTGGGCGATGTCTTGAATTTTTACCGGTACGCCATCAATGATCTTAACAACCACTTGGCCGATATCGTCGATGCCCTTAAGTTGGGCTTCCGATCTGATCAGTACTTGTTGCCCATTTTGTTCTACAAAACCAGCGCCTTGATTCGCATTGTTGCGTTCTAGCGCACTGAGAAGGTCACCTGTACTTATCCCAAAGTTTATCATTGCGACTGGATTAGGATTCACATGATATTGCTTTTCAAATCCGCCTATCGCATAAACCTCGGTCACCCCCTCAACAAGCGACAATTGGGGCTTAATTACCCAATCATGGATCTCCCTTAATGCCATAGCATCATAGGGTTGACCGTTGTCCTGTCGCGCCTGAGGCTCAGCACTTAACGAGTACATGTAAATTTCACCCAAGCCTGTGGAGATAGGGCCCATTTCAGGGGTTAACCCTGTTGGCAATTGCGCCGCGATGGCGGTGAGACGCTCGTTGACGAGATTTCGTGCGAAATATAAATCAGTGCCCTCTTTAAACACGACTGTGACTTGCGACAAACCATAGCGTGATATCGAGCGGGTATACGATAAATTAGGCAAACCGGCCAGCGAGGTTTCAACTATAAACGTTATGCGTTGTTCAGTCTCCAAAGGCGAGTAACCTGGGGTTGCGGTATTTATCTGCACTTGCACGTTGGTGATATCAGGCACAGCATCAATCGGCAATTGTTTGTAACTGTACATACCAAAAAAGGCGACAAACAAGGCGAACAACATCATGACACCACGTCGCTCAATGGATAGACGGAGTATTGGTGCTATCATGTTCTCACCTCACCGTTTTTATGGACTTGGCTTTGCTTTTGACAATAAATGCGCAGGTAATTAGTCATCATCGCCCGCCTCCATTTTTAATAAATCAGCTTTTAGTAGATAGCTATTTTCTACAACGACTTGCTGGCCTATTTGAACGCCCTTCACAATCTCTACTAAACGGTTGTCCGTGTTCCCAAGCTTTACTTGGCGGGGGTAAAATCGCTCCCCTTCTTTGACAAAAACAATGGTTTGCCCATCTAACTCTTGTATTGAACTTTTGGGGAGAGCCAGATTGACTTCTTGGAACCCAATCTGAATATAACCCTCTACCATAGCGCCTAAAGGCCAATAACCACTGCCATTATCAACGTTCACAAACGCGATAGAATAAGGTTTGTCATCAGGTGAGGACGTAATGTGGCTTATACTTGATTGTTGCTGCAATTCCTCAAGCCTTAAAGTGACTTCCATATCAGCGGCAATACGAGTACGTTGTTTGGGGAAAATAGCCAATTGAGCAATTGCGCGAGAGTAATTAGCAACAGAAAGCAGTACTTGACCGTTGGTGAGCTCACCATCATTGGCGTGTCTAGCTATGATTTTTCCAGACATCGGTGAGGTGATTGAGTATTGATTTAAACTCTCGTTTGACTCAATGATTGCCAGTGTGTCACCTTTTTCTACTTTATCTCCAATATTCACCATGATACGTTTTACAACACCGTCGAAGCGGGCACGAATATGACTCAGTGACGCAGGATCATGAACTATCCGCCCAAAGGTTCTGGTTGTGAGCGATAATGTTCCTGATGCGGCCGATGCAGTCACGATATCGTGTTCAAGCATCCGTTCTTGAGATAACACTACGTACTCGGGTCTTTCTTCGGCTTCCTCATCGTCATCATCAGCCAGGGCGACAGAAGCAAACAGTAAAGTAACTAGCATGACTAACATGCCAAGCAAGTCACGTGCGCTAGTAACTAATGTAAATTGTGATTTATTCATTATTTTTTCTCTATTCATTGTGATGATTGAGCAGACGTCGAGGGAGAGTCAGAAAACACGGGAATTCCCGTAAGTGCCTCTAGATCTGCGCTTCGAAGGTGAACTAAGCCTGCGGCTTTTATCATAGTTCGTTGCATATCTATGAGTTGCTGTTGCGTTGTCACCCACTCTATGTAGTTGTAGCGACCACTTTCATAGCCATCCCGCGCCAATTTCAATGCAGATTCCAATGTTGGGACGACATTGTCTTGAAGGGTCGTAACAGTGAGCAAGGCTTGGTCTTTTGCGCTAATGACTTGATTTAATTGGCGAGTGAGTTCACGAATTTTCGCTTGTTTTTGATAGTCTATACTGTCAAGCAATGCGCGCTGTTGTTCGTATTCACCTAGATTCCGCTGCTTGGTATTTAACGGCACCGAAATACTGGCGACTAACGCTGTGTCATCAATTCCCTGCATTCTTCGGATACCGGCTTCCCACGCAATGTCGAACTGCTGACTGGCCTGAACCACTCTCAATCTGGCCTCTTGTACCCGATAGTTATCAGCATAAAGCAGAACGTGTGGATTGCTTTGAAGCTGTGAAAGCATATGTTCAAGTGATAGTGAATTTGGAAACGATAACAGTGTCCCTTCAACTTCCGCAAACGCAGCGTTAGTGTCACCCCACATGATGGCCAGGTCGCGTTTATACTCATTGAGTTTTTGTTCACTTATCAATAACGACAAACGCGCCTGCGACAACGCTGACTCTGCACGTTTTTTCTCAAGTGGTGAAGAAGCCCCCGCTTCAACCCGTGTAGAGACTGTCTGAAGCATTGTGCGAGCCAGCATTTCAGCTCGTTGCTCAGTCTTGTGCAACGCTTGTTGGACAATGACATTGATATATCGTCGAGTTGTTTCACCCAAGATGTCCAGCGTACGAATGCGCCGTTGTGTAAGCAGTTGTGCTTTTTTTGAACTCACCACATTCATTCGGCCGCTGACTTTATCTCCAAGCTCGATGACCGACGATAAGGTCAGTGTCAATTCGGCATCTTTGATACCAGACACTTCGCCTGTTCCCAACACATTTTCAACTTCAACCCCAACAGACATTTCAGGTCGTAAGCTGGCCATTTTTGATTCACCATCCAAAGCCGAAGATTTAAATTCGAACACAACTAAATCTGGGTTGTTTGATAATGTGCGTTTGAGCGCATTTTCAAGCGTGATTGAAGACTTTTGCGCATTGGCAGATTGAACAGATATACTCATGGTTACCAGTGCAGCAGATATCAATTTCAGATACGCTGAGCTAGCTTTTTTTATGCCCAATGGGCGTGAAGAACTCATAAAAGAACCTTTTGTTCATAAGATAACGACATTCATGGAAAGCACCCATGCAAACATATAGGAGGGAATGGATTAATGTTGAGGTGGGCGCAAAAGGCCTTCGACTAGGCCGTCAGTGACGTTGCGGGAATAACTGTATTGATTGGTATATAACGGTTTAGATACGTCATTTATTGGGTGCTGTGCCAGAAACTTAATCTGTCCACATTGACACAGCACACAATGGAAACACTTAGACTCTTCACTCGACGTATTATCACCAGCATTTACATTTTTTTCGGGAACATCATAAGTGCCTATCGACTTTGATTGTTCAGGGACTGACGATACCTCCGCAGGGTAGTCATCGCATTGAGCGGCGAACGAAAAGCCCGATTGACACATGAGCAAAGTAATAAGTAGCCATGCCAACCTACGCAGTTTTGATGTGCAATTAAAAATTGGCATGTTCTTATCAACTTTGCGCATTAAGCGCTCGCTGTCTTTCATTTCCAGCATCTTCGAGGATCATTTTTGCCCCGCGCAACACAACGCACGAAACTATCACACCGATAACCAGATCAGGCCATCGAGAATCGAGCCAAAACACCAAAACGCCAGCAGAGATAACACCTAAGTTGGCAATAACATCGTTGGCTGAAAATATCCAGCTTGCCCGCATATGCACTTCTTCATTTCTTTGTTTGCGTATGATCACAAGACAAATGACATTAGCAACCAGTGCAACTGCCCCCATAGCCATCATTAGTCCCGATACAGGTTCGCTACCGTAAATTGACCGTCTTACAATATCAATGATAATCAACACACCCAGTGCCATCTGAAAAAAGCCGCTAATTCTAGCCGCATTGGCTTTGTGCAATAGCGATTTACCAATAGCATAAAGGGCAACACCATAGACAACTGCGTCGGCGAGCATATCAAGTGAATCGGCTATTAATGCGGTTGAATTAGCAAGCAACCCGATCCCCATTTCTATAACAAACATTGTCGCGTTTATTCCCAAAAGCCAATACAAAACCTGTCGTTGAGACTGGTCTTTTATTTCAACTTCGCACCCACATCCGCTCATTAGAAACACACTCTTTACTGATGAATAGTATGAGTATAAAGTCTATACTTGGTATAGAGTCAACGGTTAGGAGAAAAAAATGAAAATTGGTGATGTCGCAAAGACGACAGGTTGTAGTATTCAGACCATTCGTTTTTATGAAAAGAAGGGGCTCTTGCCTGAGCTTAAGCGCTCAAGTGGAAATTATCGTGTCTACGACAAGGGGACTATTGAACAACTCCTGTTTATCAAACAGTGTCGTTCATTAGATATGTCTATCATGGAAGTAAAAACGCTAATGGACAGTCGTTCGAGGCCAGATCAGAGCTGTTCAAATATCAATACGTTAATAGCTAAGCATTTATCAGACGTCATTATTCGCATTGAAGAGCTAAACGTATTAAAGTCATCACTCGAAAATATGGCGTCATCGTGTGACCAAGACAAAACCATTAGGGACTGTGGTATTTTAAATTATTTACACACTTAAAATTGTAAGAAGAACACAATTTCACTGTGCGCGCTCACCTTAACTTGTATCTATCGGCTAACATTCGTCATTTGTATAGAGCTATTTAATATTAAACCTGCCCTTAGGGTATTTATGTTAACTCACTTTGGGGCAAAGGCGAGTTAAATACATAACCCGCCTCTGGACATAAACAAGTTAGCAGTCCTTTCACTTGTTGCGTTTGTTAGCTATACCTTACTCATAATAGTTCATTCGCCACGATTCTAGCATGCCCCATAACTTTAGCTGCTAATTGAAATACCTCTTTGACTGTTACTTGATGTTTTTCTGCTAAGTCGAAAATTTGTTCAGTTTTTTGCTCAAATCCGTAAGCTGGATCAGGATAACGGCCAGCCCAATAAACGTAATGAGTTAGCAACTCCAAAATAGCCATATCTTTTTCAGATAGGTTAGGCACAAAATCAGCCAACTTATGAAGCTTGTGATGTCGGTGTTTTTTTTCTTCGCTGATGTATATATCAATACCTTTTATCATTATCAGCATAGCTTTTAAGCAAATTTCCAAGCTATAACCAACAATCATTAAACCAGTTGCTTTGAATTGACCATCGCAAATCCCACGCATATTCTCTGGGAAGTTTTCAAATTCAGGGTTACTTGTTATCACTATGGATGCGGCTTTACTGAGGGCTTCAGCTTGAGTAAGCCATAATACAGGATTTTTTAATTCTTCCGCAGTAGCGGGCTTTTCGATATCAATATGTTCGAATCCTGCCATTTCTGCTAATACCCCCCATCGTATTCTTCCGAGTGAGCTATAACCAAATGGGTCGGCTTCAAACTTCTTTTTACTGGGTTTTATATATTGATCAAATCCATTCATTTATACAAATCCTAACGAAATATAGCTAACGCATTGTTAAGGAAATGATAATTCAAGTACGAGAGTCTCTACTACTGTACTTTTCTCCTCTGTTCTATCACTTTTAAAACAGGTGCATTATCAACTTCTTTTGGAATCACAGGAGCATCCTCTAACTGGATAGCAGCAGATTCCATACTGTTAATCTCAACTTCCCACGCATTTATAATATTTAGCGAGTCCAACTTTATATAACTGTTAATTGAGTTTGCTGGCTTGTACATTTTTCCCTTATCTATTGTGCCATAACTAAGCCTACAACTCTTTTTCTTTTCAAGAGCACTTACAAAGTTTCTGAGATTATCGCCTGATGCTGGTGTCATAGTATTTAAGCGACTTATCATAGTTGTTTGCTTTGATAGAGAAGAAGCATCAAAGTTTTCACAGATCTGTACACGATAGTTATTCGGCTCTTTAGTTGAAACCCCCTTCAAAATATTGACTTGCAACCTTGATTGCCTATTTTCAATACCAACTTCATCTATCAAATCTTGAAATACTTGGTCACCAGCACCTTCATCTGAAAAAATTAAATCTATACCCGTTGTCCCATCGGGATATAAAGAAAAACCGACACCTTTCCACTTTGCTTTGTCCCATAGTCTAGGTTTTATTAAACTCTGTACCGTAAAATCGCCATGTTTCATTTTCTCTGGTTCCATCAGCTCAATTGGAATGTCAGTAGTCCCTCGCTTTAATTGATTAGACTCTTCGGTTTCTAGTTTTGTTTTTGGATAATCTTTATCCCAATCCAACTCCCTTTTTAATACAAACTTATCACTGCTCTCACAATTGAAAAACTTTTGAGCATCCTTCAGTGCTTCCTTTCCAATAACGTTGTAAGTTGCCGCAAAGCTCGAAGCAAATGAGACCGAACGTTCCATCCCCTTATCATCAGCAATTAGCTCTTTAGCAAATGACTTAGGATCATTTACATAAAATATTCTGCATAGAATATCGATCAAGAACTCGCTCCCCCAATTATGCAAAGCAAGTTGAGCATTTTTGTTTATTGTTTCGACTTCAAAACTTGAACAAGTAACAATGACGCGTAATAACCCGCCACTATCATCTATTTCATGCGAAACAGACAGCTCATCTTCATCATCTGCGATGATTTCAATTTCTAATTTGGATTCTTTTGCGTGCAGGTTGTTTAGATGTCCTGTAGCAAAAAATGACTCAACAATAGATAAGATTGACTCCGACAGCTCCAAATATGGAGTTCTCATAGGGTAGCTAATAAATATCTTACAACCTAAAACATTTGTTTCTATTTCTCCACGCCTGACGCTTATATCCTCTAAATTCGCTTTACTGATACCAAAATCGTAGTCCCGAACAAGTACTAAATAGTCTAGTAATTCTTTTTCATTTTTATCTTTGAATACTTCTTTCAGATCTTGATCATATCCAAGTGCAAACTGTAAAAAGCCAGATGAATTTAGCAACCCAAGTCGAATAAGTGATTGTGGTATACATTCCAGTGTCTTGAGGCTTTCTAATCTTTCATTGAGCAAAAGGTGACTGATATAGGCGTCAATTCTGGTTGTTTCATTCTCACTAATTAAGCTTTCACCTAATCTGGATTGAACAACCAATGATAATTCATACCATTGTAGAGATTGTCCTAGCCTCCCAAGTCGCAATTCAATCCAGCAGAGTCGAATGAATGACTCCACTTGCTTTTCATTAAGAAAATCATGTTTCCAAAAGTCATCAATTAGCAAAGAAGAGGCAAATAAAGCGCTGGCTCTTGCCGCCCACAAGAGACCAACAGATTCATACGCTGAGGAAATAGCGCGAAGCCCCAAGATCACAGCTTCACTAGATTCTTCTTTATACAACCCAGAAAGAGCTTTGCCAATAAGAGTAATTGCCTGCAATGGCTTACCTGTTTCAAGCCTTTTAAAACCGCGCTTTAAGTATTTGATTGCTCCCTGTACTTCTCCATCACGTTTTGAAGTGCTTTCAATGAGATAGTCCATTAAATCTTCGTATTCAACAACTTCATGAAAAAAATCATCCATTTCGTTAAATGTTGCAAATACTTGTTCAAATGGATACCCAACTAAGTGTTCACTTTTCTCGACAATTTTCTTTAAGCTAGCAAATATGGGAGCAGTATCACTCACCGAATTCATTTGTTGAAGCTTAAGCATTTCAATATGCGTTTCAGCTAATAGGGCGTTGCTTGGTTTCGTATCATCAGAAGCGATTTCTTTCAGCTTCGTTAAAACTGTTTCATTAATTTCATCTATTGATACATTGCCATCAAATCCTGTGATTTTTATGTGTCCCCTATACACGTTTAATAAAGTGACAACTTTCTCCCATTTGGTTGAACTCTCTGAGTCTGAGATGCAATCAATAGACTTCACCAAGTTTTGTTCTACCAATTCAATATCTTCTAACCAAAAATGTGCTTTCCATGCATAGCCATAATAAGCATTAAGACGTTGCTGGTTGGAGCCAAACTTTTCTGCAACATTAATTGCTCTGTCATATAATCCTCTGCATTCCAACTCAGGCTTTTCCAATTCTGTACTTAGTTCAGCTACCCTTAAGAACCAATTAACTTGTTCTAGAGTAATATTTTTAGGTTCTACTTCAGTTGAAATCTTTTTATTTAGAGATTCAAGCTCTACATCCTTCCTGTAGTCACCAGCACCCAAAGTAACATTACGCTCATAAGATACAGGTATAGATAAAGTTTCAATTGCAATGTCTTGTAAATTATTTTTGAAAACCTGATCAAGTAACCAACTGCGATCTAGAATACGAACATCAAGATCAAACTCTTTTGAAAGCTTGTCCTCTAAATCACTTCGTTGATCCGATTTAACAAACTGGTTTGTTACATTAAATGCCTTAACATAACCTCGATTCGTGCCAGCAATTTTTTTTACATCTTCCTTGCACTTTGCTTTCCAGTCTTTTCTGGTGCTTACACCAAACGCCCAACGCTCCTTATGTGAAGACTCATTAACCCCTTCATACCACATCAACCTATTTTGCTCAGAAACAGGAAATGTTTGAGTATCCGTTTTTCCGTCTCCACCTGCGACAGGTCCAGTTTGCTCTAACAAATTTGAGCAAATAACTTTTTCACAAACAGCTTTTGAAAATGATTCAAATTGAAGCTCCTGACTTCGGTTATTCAGGGAAGACAAGTAGTATTCAAGAAAAGCCCTATCAAGAGTTCCGGTCTCTTCCACGATTGAATCTGAGAATTTTTCTGGCCGTCTTTTTCGAAGAAACTCTTTTGGAGAAAATTTATTAGCTGCTTCCATGTTATTTAACTCTTTTTAGCTGTTTAACAATGTGTTGTTCCTACACCAATTATCACTTCGTAATTTTCTATTGCCAAGTAATAATTATGGATACTTTAGATTTCCCCAGCAGTAAGGTGAGATTTCTTGTATGCGCATTCAAGTTCAGGATTGGTTGCGTGGGTGCAGACCATTGTAGTCGAGATTACTTTTCAACTCATTTTGGGGCAAAGGCGAGTTAAATACATAACCCGCCTCTGGACAGAAACGATTTAGAGCTGAAGTTCGGCTCCGCGGCACTTTCGGCCCTACACCCCAATGTACTATCTATGATAAGTAGTTAGAAAGCAGACCTTCGGCAACGAATTGAAAGAATACCACGCGTTGCGAATCACTCTTAAACAGTTTGTTATAAAAAATTGCACCGCAAGCAAATACATGCTATATAATGCCCAGTTTACACAACATTTTTGTTGGGGAAGGGGTTTGTATGATTCCAGATTTTGACAGTACGGGAAATTTACCAGAAGGGATCCACTTAGCTTCTATGGAAGAGCTTGTAGATCGCTTTGGCTATAACCCTAAGCGAGCATGGCTGATTGATGGTTTGAAGCTATTAATATGTGCATTGCAGAAAGCTAACTGTCCGCTGGTATACATAGACGGGAGTTTCGTAACTTCAAAAGAAATTCCAGGCGACTACGATTTATGTTGGAGCCTTATTGATGTGATTGAAGAAAAAGTAGATCCCGCACTTTTAGATTTTAGCCCTAAGGGGCGGGCAACAATGGAGCAGAAGTATCGCGGTGACATTTTCCCTGCAGAACTTCCGGAAGGTGGTTCTGGCAAATTATTCGTAGATTTCTTTCAGGCTGATAAAAATACAGGTGAAAAGAAAGGCATTGTGGCGATTAAAATTGGAGGTTCATTATGATTAAGAATAACAAACAACTAGCATTAACAAGAAAGCGTGTCGAAGAGTTTTCTGGTGCTATTGAAAAGTTACAAGCAGAAGAACCAAGATTTTCTCCACTTTTAGCAAAAGCTCAGATTGACGCTTTAATTTGTCAACGTGATGAGTTAGTTCAGCAAGCCGAGGAATACGAGCATTTATTGTCAGGTGATCTAGTTGTTTTTGATGTAAATAGCCTTGCTGATTTACCAAAAGCTCTAATCATGGCTAGAATTTCGATGGGGTTAACTCAGAAAGATCTTGCTGAAAGACTAGGGATGAAAGAACAGCAAATACAGCGATATGAAAACACTGAATATAACTCAGCGAGTTTCAAAACATTAGTATCCATCGTAGAGGCACTAGATCTAAAAATTACTGAAGACGTATTTTTACCTAAAGAATCTAGAGAGAAAAATATTCTTCTATCTAAATTAAGTGATGCTGGCTTAGATAAAACGTTTATTGAAAAACGTATTGCACCAAGAGATGTGATGTCATTTGATTACGGGCTATGGGTACAAAAGACCGTCGAGAAATTGAGCTCTATTTTTGGTTGGACAAAAGAATTGTTACTTGGGGATGCACCTCTAGTTATTGGGCGCGATGGTTCAATGGTTGCTCGGTTTAAAATGCCAGTAGGAGCAAATGAAGTATATACAAGTGCTTATACCCAATATGCATATTCTATTGCCAATATAGTTGCTAATAATTGTTCTCTCGACCGAAAGACAATCCCGCAAGAACATAATGTTGTTCGCGAGTCTATATTAGAAACATACGGCGAGATTACATTTGAATCTATTCTATCTTACGTAACAAGCTTAGGAACCCCAGTAATTTCATTAAATGATTCTGGTGCTTTTCATGGCGCAACTTGGCGTATTCAAGGCAGGAATGTAATCGTGTTAAAGCAAAAATCGAGACACAATTCTAAGTGGATGTTTGATTTATTGCACGAACTATATCATGCAAGCCAATCGCCTGAACAAGAAGAGTTCTCTATTGTTGAGTTAAGCGAAACTAGTGATGAAAGGCGTAACGATCAAGAAGAAATTGACGCTAATAATTTTGCAGCTAAGGTTCTTCTTGGAGAGAATGCCGAATCATTTATTGAAGAATGTTTTAAAAATGCAAATGGAAAAATTTCATGGTTAAAGGGCTCAGTAACTCAAGTTGCCGAGAACTATCAATTAGACTGCGGTGTTTTAGCTTATCAAGTAGCAAATAAGCTCGATGCAATTTCAAAGAAAACAGGAAATAACGTTAACTGGTGGGGAGCTGCTCATAACTTACAAACAAGTACATGTGAGCCTAATACTTTATGCTTTGAAAATTTACTTTCTCATATCTATATCGAACGATTAAACACTGAAAATAGAGAGCTTATTGAGCAAATATCTGCCGAATAATTTAAAGGTCAGCACTTTGATGCTGACCTTTTTTTGTATAACAATTTAAGAATGCGCAAATTGTTCATTTTCCTGAATATAGGTTAAAGTCATCAAGAGCTAAATTTATAAACAGTTTAATTGTGCGAAGTTTACTAGTTTGTTGGTCGTCAGTCCGCTATGTAGAATCAAAAAAATAATAATGCCTTAATTCTCATCACCGGTCCGTAGTTCGCTCGCAGCCGCCCTTAGAGTATTTACGTTAACACATTTTGGGGCAAAGGTGAGTTATATTGATAAATCGTCGATGGACAATTATAAGTTAGTGTCGACGGGCGGTTCTGTGCCATACAGCGGTCGTTAACGCTTCGCTAAGCGGAAAATAATGGTTGGCTATAATCGCATAGCGATGACCAACTGTTATTTTTCCGTTTAAGCAACTAGTTAGTTTTTGTCGCCTATAGCATTTACTTCAAAGAAACCGCCACATGGTCGAGTTCCATCTTCAATACCATTACAAAACAAACCTTTAGTTGAAAGGTTGTTTTCAATCATTTTATTAATTACATCGTCTACACGTAAGCTTGGCTTGCTGCATAATTCTTTAGAGCAATATATAGGAGTATTTATATCAGAATAACTTCGTGATATGGGTGGTTCACTACTACCCATTTCGTCGAATTCAAAGATATAATTTTTAGTAATATTTTCTTGATTGGACATATTCACCCTTTTGAAAACTAACAGCTTATTGAACACGGTTTTGGTGGTTTATAACACACCAAAAAGGCCTATATTACATACCCTGATAATTTCACCAATAATTATCATTGTAAACACGTAATTACAATAGCTAGGAATTAAGCTCGTTATTTTGCATCAAAACGACGGATAGTAATGTTATCGGGCAAGGTTAGGCTCCTACTCGAAATAAATTTAACTTTTCAGTGAACAGCCTAGCTTCGCAAAAGTACCAACCGCTGACATTAGCAACGCACTAAAAAAGCCTACGATTGCACCGTGAACCCACATTGAAGACATCGTTCGCCACCATAGTTTTCATTGTAACTAAGCCCTAAACCACTGCCACATTCAGGGCAGAATTCTGATATATCTAGTGATGCCCATTCCCAAACGTCCGCATACTCTGGAATACCATCACTATCATGCCCTATCAGTTCACCAGCATTAGTTTGTTTGGCTATGTAGCTACAGTAACTGTGCACTTTTAGTAGTTCTAAAACTATCTCGTGATTTATTTCGAACCACTCGCCAATAACGTTTACAGTGCTGTATTTCTGATGAAATTCTTTTTCTAGTTTCCGGTCTTTATCGCTGTTGATCCACCCCATAAGAGCTAATCTTCGGGAGTTGCCCGTTTGAAGAGTTTTAAGACGTTGAGTTGGGTTATTACTAATACCGATCTTAACTCTTTGGTTCACCAAGTCTTCATTTTCAATGATAAAGTAGAGTGCCATATATCTCCTTGTAGCCCTAACGGTTCTATAGAAAAACCCCAACAGCCGAATTCAATTAAATAATAAGCTCCTACAGCAAACCTAAGAGCTTTCTCACACTAGGTAATGCATTTTGAACTCATAAAAGCGGTCTATTTTCTTAAAAAAGAGTAATTCTACAGCCTCAACGCCAGCAGCAAGCGCGCCGCTTTTTGGCATCGCCTTGACTGCTTTTGTTAGCCTCTTGCTTCGCGCCCGGGCTCATCTTCGGCTACTCGGTAGCGCCAGTAACGATCCGGCTTTACCCAGACAACATTATGCTCAGTAATGTTCTTAAACTCAGCTAAGACTTCACGACCTAACACAAGATTACCGTCTGCATTTTCGCGCAAGAGCTTTTCGACACCATCCTTTATAAGATGATCGACCGCATCGTCTTGGTAGATGCAGCCATCTTTTTCAATCTGAGATAGCATCCATGAAGCTGTTTGCTTAGCATCTGTCATGATTAAGACTTATCTACGGATTCTAGGGAGTCGTTAGGAAAATTACCCTGCTCAAGTTTCTTCCCCGCAAACCACTGGCAAATATAGTACGCAGCATGCTGTGACGGTACAGAACGAACAGTCATCTCTGGACCGCCAGACTTGATCTTTACGATATCTCCGACTTCGAAATTAGCGTTTTTTGTCATGAATACACCTCTTATTTTTTCAGTTTATTGACTAACGCCGCGAACAGCTGCGGCTTTGTAGTGGATTGTTTTGCATTGTTATACGCGCCTACTGGTTTAAATAGGGGCTCATTTTGTTTTTTAGCTCTGTTAGCTGCTTGCCAAACCAAAAAAGTGTTTCTTGTGAAATTTTAAACCCTTCAACAAACTCAGGGGTTCCTGAAACCTCCTTTCCATGCTGTTTAAAGCCGGTAATCTTGAATGACTCCGAATGCATTAAGTCAAGAAGCTCGAAAATACTGGAATCTTCAGAAAATAGAAACCTGGATGCTTCTTTACTGGCAATAAAAGAACGGTGGGTTTCTTGGCTAACTTTCTCATCAACAAGCTCCTGATAGAAGCGGAGTGTGTCTGTGTATACAGAAAAGCGCTTATTATAAAGATCAAGATTTAACTTTCTTTTATTAATTGCCATTTGTTGATATGCGATATAAGCCAGAAATGCAGCCATTATCGCTGACGGAATAAGCTCTATTAACTTTGAACAAATCATTTATTGCGACTCATTAATTTCGTATAACAATTTAATAGTGCGCTCATCGCGCATATTTCTGCCGACTAAACGCTCATTTGTCTACTCTATATAGTTTTAACAAATAACCTAAGGTATTACTATCACTAAGTTTTCTAAAATATTTGAATTAAGTTAAATAGATCAATATGCGCTCACCGCTCATTTTCATGAATATATGCGCAAAGAGCAGTTTAACCAATCTATTAACGACGATGTTTAGCCAGTCTCAATGACCGGTTATCGCTCTTTTAAGGCATTCGCCTCAACACGTTTTGGGGCAAGGGCAGTATAAGAACACTGCCTGCGTTAAATCAACAATCGGTTTCTCTCGATATTTTAATGGCGTCTTCAATCTCTATTCCTAAATATCTGATGGTGTTATCAATTTTTGTATGACCAAGTAGTAACTGAACGGCACGTATATTTTTGGTTCGAGCATAAACTAAAGTCGCTTTGGTTCTTCTCATTGAGTGAGTTCCATATAGGTCAGAATCAAGCCCTAATTGCTCAGCCCAACTCCTGATGATAGACCTGTAATATGAATAGCTTATTGGTTGATTAGAGCGACGTAAACTCCGAAACAAATAATCACTAGGTTGCAATTTAACTTCTTGAACCCAACGGCTAATACTTTGTTGTGTTCTCGGAGTTATCTCAAATTGAACTTCTATCCCTGTTTTCTTCTGCGTCAATTGAACCCTCTCAAATACTTGGTCGTGAGTAGCGACGTCTCGAACTTTTAAAGAGAGTAAGTCACATGATCTTAGCTTGCTATCTATAGCCAAGTTAAGTAGGGCCAATTGCATCAAGTTGTTTTGAATTTCTATTCGAGTGCGAATACGCCAAACCTCTTCAAGCTTGAAAGGGCGTTTCACACCAGTAGCATTGTGATTTAGTTCTGGTTTCATAGTGACCTCCTATTTAAAAGTCATTATGGAGGATAGCGGATGTACTACTGATTAGGATTTTGAAAAAATGCGTTAGAGCATCTCAACTACTTATTCACACAACTTAAGCCACAATAATGGACGTTCATCTAAATCTATTAAAACAAAAATGTGCTTGCGAAACTGTTATTTTGGCACAAAGGATTAGTCGTAACTTTCAGTTTCAAAAAATGTATTGCATTACAGGTATAACAAATTTATTATATAATTAATTTATTATATGGGTAATTCATGAAAGTTCTCTTCTTATGTACTGAAAATTCAGCTAGGTCTATCATGGCTGAGGCGTTATTAAAACATCACGGAAAAGGCAAGTATGAAGTCTACAGCGCGGGGACTGAGCCACATAGTGTTGATGCTCGTACGCTTTCAGCTATAGAGCACTTTGGGTTGCGGACTGATGGCTTACGTTCAAAACACCTTGATGAAGTTAGCAATATCCATTTTGATTTTGTTATTACCCTGTGTGATAAAGCGGCAAAAGAGTGTGATAGCCAAGTCAATGGTACTAAATGCCTTGCTTGGGATTTCCCTGAACCTCGTTCTCGTAGAGATGCCAACCCGTTTGAAAAAACGCTACAAGAGCTAAATGAACGGCTCAAAATGTTTTTGCTGATACAGGAAAAGCAAAAACCAGCGCCAATCACACCAACTACTTTTTACAAAGCGTTAGCTGATGATATTCGTTTGAAAAGTCTATTAATTATTGCTGTTGAAGGTGAAGCATGTGTCTGTGAGTTAATGACTGCGCTAGATGAAGAAAGCCAACCTAAAGTATCCCGTCACTTAGCACAGCTTAGAAAAGCTGGCATTTTATCTGACAGAAAGCATCAGCAATGGGTATTTTATTCAATTAATCCAACACTACCAGAGTGGATGAAGCAAACTATTACATCAACGGTAGTGAATGAACCTATTTTTATTGAACAAGAGCTAGCCAGATTGAATGCTATGGGTGATCGCCCAACGCGTGTTGCAAGCTGCTGTAATTAAGGAATATGACTATGGGGATTTTTGAACGTTATTTATCTGTTTGGGTTGCGATATCAATTGCTGCTGGTATGGCACTGGGGGTTGTTTACCCACCTCTTTTTGAAGCGATAGCAAAGCTTGAAGTTGCCCATGTCAATGTGGTTGTTGCAGTTTTCATTTGGGTAATGATCTACCCCATGATGGTACAAATAGATTTCTCAACAATTAAAGAAGTAGGCAAAAACCCACAAGGACTTGTGTTAACTTTAGTGATTAATTGGCTTATCAAACCATTTTCTATGGCTGCATTGGGTTGGTTGTTTTTTGAAGGATTGTTTGCCGATTTTGTTTCACCAGAAACTGCGCAAGAATATATCGCAGGAATGATTTTACTTGGCGTAGCACCGTGTACGGCAATGGTATTTGTCTGGTCACAACTGACTAAAGGCGACGCAAACTACACGTTAGTTCAAGTGTCGGTTAACGACATCATCATGATTTTTGCGTTCGCTCCAATTGCAGGATTATTGCTGGGAGTGACAGATATTCATGTGCCTTGGGGAACTTTGTTTATTTCTGTCGTCTTATACGTATTGCTACCCTTAATCGCAGGCGTACTCACCAGAAGAAGTTTAAACCGCTCAGGTCGTGATGAAACGGCTATCACAACCTTGTTAGAAAAGTTAAAACCATTTTCTGTCATTGGTTTATTAGCCACAGTTATGCTGTTGTTCGGCTTTCAAGCTAACACTATTTTAGACCAACCACTCAATATTTTGCTAATCGCGATTCCGCTGGTTATTCAAACCTATGGCATTTTCATCATTGCCTATTTTATTGCGCTAAAAATCAAGCTTAAACATAATATTGCAGCTCCATCGTGCTTAATTGGTACATCAAATTTCTTTGAGTTGGCTGTAGCTGTAGCTATTTCTCTTTTTGGCTTGCATTCAGGTGCAGCGCTAGCAACCGTGGTTGGCGTTCTTGTGGAGGTGCCTGTCATGCTGTCTCTCGTAGCGATTGTAAACAGAACAAAACATTGGTTTAACGAATAATTAAGAGGATTCTTATGCAAACTCACCCTTATGACAAACTGACACTTGATAATGGCGCTAGTTTTATCGAATCCTTCCGAGAAAACCCATTGATCGACGCGAAGCGGCGTCGGTGGGATGAATCGGAATAACTAGCCCTGTTCTTGATGAGAATGGTAGTGCAGTGTGATTTAGTCTCATATTCCATCTTGACAACTCATTTCCATACAGTAGTCTATACAGTATATGAAAAAGACGCTTAGATACAACTACAGGCTAAATCCTACGCCAGGGCAAGAAGCTAAACTCGTTGAGTTTGGCGCGACAGCGCGTGGTATTTGGAACTTATTACTGTCTGAAAATATGCGTCGATATGAGTTTGATAAAACATTCTTGTTCTACAATGATATGGCCTCGCTTCTTAAGGAAATAAAGCCTTTTGAAGAGTTTACGTGGATTAAGTCTTTTGACTCGGCAGCAGCTCAGCAAGTTGCTCGTGATTTAGAAACGGCAATGAAAAATGCGTTTTCTAAGGGGCGCTTACAACGTTTCCCAAAACACAAGATTTCATACAAAAAGAAAAAGCTTCACAATGACAGTTTTCGAGCGGTCAATAACTCGAACTGTATCCGCATTGAAAATGGCACTATCAGTATTCCAAAAGTTGGTAAAGTGCCTATCATTTTACATCGCGAACTGGCTAGCAAGATCAAAACGGTAACTGTTCAGTTTCGCCACGGTAAATGGGAATGCAGTATTACTCAAGAAGTGGAGTGCAAAACAGCGCTTCGCGTTTTAAAAACAATCACAGGTTTTGACATTAACTCAAAGCAAACGGTAGTTGGCTCGAACGGCTACGTGGCCGACAATCCAAAGTTTTTAACGCAATCAAAAGCAAAATTAAATCAATTGCAACGCCAGCTTGCACGCCGAACTAAAGGTTCAAATCGCTGGCACAAAACCAAACAACGCATCAACAAATTACACGGCAAAATCTCACGGCAAAGGCTCGACTTTGCACACAAAATTTCATGCCAGATAACCAATGAAAATGACATTTTAGTGTTCGAAGATTTAAACGTACACCCATACACTTTAAATTAAAATAATTACCTGTACACTTTACAAGGTGAGAATGTCAATTATAATGATAG
>NZ_JADYWN010000019.1:0-70324 GCF_015864805.1 Pseudoalteromonas sp. NZS127
CTGTTACCGCTCGACTTGCATGTGTTAGGCCTGCCGCCAGCGTTCAATCTGAGCCATGATCAAACTCTTCAATTAAAAAGTTTTATGTCTTTCGACAGCTCAATGAATTCTGAATTTATTTAATATCTTTCGATATTGAATTGACTGTGCTGCAATTCCTACCTAAGTAGTTATTGCTGTTGGTCACTCAGTTTCAATTGAGACTCTAAATTTGTTTGCCTCACTACCTAAGTAGCTTGGCTGTTAGAACTCAATCTGTACGAGTGCCCACACAGATGATTGCTTTATATTGTTAAAGAACGTTGCGATTAAAGCGCTTAACTTTATCTCGCTAGGGCTGCGCATACTACGCTTTCCTATTTTTTTGTCAACACTTAATTTTAAACTTTCTTTTTGGAAGATTTAAAACCGAAGTTTTATTTAACTCTCTGAGTAGTTCGCGTCTCGCTAAGCGTTGACGTTTCCCGTCTCAGTGGGGTCGCATTATAGGGAGCCGCAGATTTTACGCAAGCGTTTTTATCGCCTTTTTTGCATTTAATTTTTACCCCAAAGATACACAAGCCAGGCTCACAGGTTACCCACAAAACCCTGTGGATAACTGCGCTTTTTATTCCTTAAACAAGCTTACTGTTATATTGCTATAAACTTAAAAATGTAAAAAGCACCTAGATAAGGTGCTTTTAAAAGTAATAGTTATTAAGTTTTAGTACAAAATACTATATAACTTGCGACGATACTTTGCTGCAAGTGCATCACCGTCGGGTAAAGAGGCAATAATAGCTAAAAAACTTGGTTTTGCTTCGTTAAAATTCAGATCTTTTTGCAGCACTGTAAATAGTACATCTAATGCTTCTTCTTTTCTGCCGGCTTCATTGAGTAAAATACTTAGCTCTTCTTTTAATTCTAAGTCATTTGGGTACTTTTCTACTTGTTGTTGCTTTTCTTTAATCTCTGGTGAATCTTTTGCTTCAAGCGCAGCTTCGCATTTTGCTTTTATATTATTAAAGTAAGCATCTTGCTCTTGTACATCTATTGTATTAATTAGTGCTTGCGCTTCATCTACTTTATGAATTTGAATACATATATCTGCAAGTACTAATTTAATACGCGCGTTGCTGTTGTCAATTTCATAAGCTTGCTTTGCATAATTAAACGCGGCATTTAAATCTGACTTTAATAATGCTTGCTTTGCTTGCTCTAATAGTAAGTCTTGTTGAGCGGGTAAATGTTTAGCTAATGCTTCACGAATTTTCGCTTCAGCTTGGGCACCCGATAATACATCAACGGGCGCTGAGTCTTTTAACAACACCAGTGTTGGTAGTGTTTGTAAACCAACTTGCTGTGCTAATTGCGAAGCCAGAGCTTGCTCGGCATCGCAATCTAAATTTGCTACTACTATATAGGCGGTATATTCAGCGGCTAATTTATCTAATATTGCTGCCTGGTTAATACATTCAGGACTTTGCGCTGAGTAGAAGTTTAGCAGTACCAACTTTTGTTGTGATGTTTCGCCGAGTACTTGCTGAAAATTTTGCGCGTTGATACTAACTATGTTGCTCATTGAATTGATTGCCATATTCATTTATTTAGGTTTTTATATGGTGCTGAACATAATTATTACAAGTCATATATCTAAATCACTTGGATATACATTTATCTCAATAAGGGAAAATCATGAAGTTAACTTACTTAGGCACAGCGCTATTATTAGCTAGCCCTCTATTGGCGGCTAAATCATTAGACTTAAATTTACATAGCAGCATGCCAGCCATTGAAAGCTTTTACCTCGATCTGCATCAATCACCCGAGCTTTCGTATCACGAGCAACAAACCGCAAAAAAAATAGCAGCGCAGTTAAACAAGCTTGGTTTTGAAGTTACAAGCAATGTAGGTGGTTTTGGCGTTGTAGGCATTTACAAAAATGGTGATGGCCCCACAGTAATGATACGTACCGATACCGACGCCTTACCTATTACAGAACAAACAGGTAAGGCGTATGCTTCTAAAGTAACAGTAATAGACGAGCACGGTGCAAAAGTAGGTGTTATGCACGGCTGCGGTCACGATATACATATGAGCTCATTCATTGGTACTGCTGAACAACTAATTGCTCACAAAAATGCATGGCAAGGCACGCTAATGATGGTGGCACAACCCGCAGAAGAAGTAGGCGGTGGCGCTAAAGCCATGCTAAAAGAAGGCTTATTTAGTAAATATGCAAAACCTGATCACATAATTGCGCTACATGTAAGTGCAAGTGTGCCTGCCGGTAAAGTTGCGATGAAAAACGAATATACTATGGCCAGCGTCGATTCTGTTGATATAACTATAAAGGGTAAAGGCGGACATGGAGCTTATCCGCATACCACTATTGATCCGGTTATTATTGCTGCGCGCACTGTGCTTGCACTGCAAACTATTACGAGTCGTGAGCTTTCACCATTAGAGCCATCAGTTATTACTGTTGGATCTATTCATGGTGGCTCAAAACATAATGTAATTTCTGATGAAGTAAAGTTACAACTTACATTACGCAGCTATAACCCTGATATTAGAAATGCACAAATTGCAGCAATTAAACGCATTACCGCCGGTATTGCACAAAGCGCAGGCCTAGAGGAAGCGCTCTACCCTAAGGTGCAAGTACATGAAGATGAGTCAATTCCATCTACATATAACAATCCGGCACAAACCAACCTTGTGCGTCAAAGTATTGCCAGCGCTATTGGTGATGAAAATGTGCTTGAAACCCTCCCTGTAATGGCAGGTGAAGACTTTGGCCTATATGGCCGCACTGACGAAAATATTCCTATCACACTATTTTGGCTCGGTGGCGTTAACCAAGCAAAATATGCAAGTGCAATAAAAGCGGGCAAAACATTACCTTCACTGCATTCAAGTAAGTTTGCCCCTGACTATAAAGTCGCACTACCAACTGGCATTAAAGCCATGAGTAATGCAGCGGTAACTTTGTTTAATCAATAGTTTTATTTAAATAATAGCTCTGTAGTTAACCTGTAACAGAGCTTTTTTTATAACTCGACTTTTTATAAGGCGTTTTTTGGCCACGTTTAATAAAACGCTTTTTAGCTGAAGTTTTAGGCAGCTTTGCAAATACATTGCTATCGCAATTTGCAGCTTGTTGTACAAAACTATTTAAGTCGGCAAGTAAAGGCTGTAAAAATTGCTGATAGCTCATTACTTGCTGTGCAATATCACCTAAGCTCGATTCCCATTTAGCGGTTAAATCGGGGCGAACTAAACCTTGCGGCAGCACGCTAATAAGTGCACTCCCGGTTTCGGTTGTTTTAATTAATTTGCCTTCACGTTTTAAAAAACGGCGTTTAAATAATAATTCAATGATCCCCGCTCGCGTTGCCTCTGTGCCTAAGCCATCGGTGTCTTTAAGTACTTTTTTTATCTGTGGATCTTGTACATAGCGGCTTATGCCTGTCATGGCTGCAAGTAAAGTCGCATCACTAAAGTGCGCTGGCGGAGAGGTATATTTTTCAACAACTTCCCCCTGTGAGCAAAAAAGTAACATGCCTTTTGTTAAAGGCGGTAGCGTGGCTTCATCTTTTAATTCAGACTTACCCATTAGCACCTTAAAACCCAAGCTTACATCTTGCTTTGCATTTGCTTTAAATAACCCGCCAGCAATAGTTATCTCTGCTTTAGTTTCGTTGTAAATATAGTCGGGATAAAACTGTATTAAATAATGACGACATATTAATTGATAAACCTTTGTCTCATCGCTACCTAAACTTGCCGACTTTAACTGTTTTGCCGTAGGGACAATGGCGTGATGCGCAGCCACTTTTGAATCGTTAAAACATTTACTACGTTTTTTACTATCAGCTGCTTTTACTAACTCAACACCTTGCCCGCCATTAGTGCTTATAGCTTTTAAAATAACAGACGCATCTTGGTGATGATCATTAGGTAAGTAGCGGTTGTCTGAACGCGGGTAGGTAATTAACTTATGACGCTCATAAAGAGTTTGGCATATATCCAGCACCTTTTGCGCTGGCATAGCAAATGCTTTTGCCGCGTCTATCTGCAAAGCAGATAAGTTATAAGGCAGTGGCGCAGTTTGTTTTTTTTGCTTTTGTTCAAGCGCCGTTAGCTCAGCATTTTGCTGTGTGATACGCGAGGCTACGTTTTCAGCCAATGCTTTATTTAATACTCGCCCTTCTTCGTCTTGATAAGGCTCACATGCCTTACTGGGTATCCATTTTGCACTAAATGATTGTTTTTCGGGGGTGACTAAGTGGGCTAATACTTCATAAAATGGCTTCGATACGAAATTTGCTATGTCATTATCTCTATTAACCACCAAGCCAAGTATGGGTGTTTGTACTCGTCCCACAGAAAGTACGTTACCAAACCCAGCTTTTTGCCCTGCTAAAGTATAAGCGCGGGTTAAATTCATACCAAACAACCAATCAGCACGAGAGCGCGCTAAGGCTGAAACGCTCAACGGAATAAACTCACGGTTAGATCGCATAGTCGTTAATGCTTTTTTTACTGCAGCTAAGTTTAAATCACTAATTAATAAGCGTTGAATATGCTGCTTTTTAGTTTTACTTATTTTGGCTTCTTCAATAACTTGATCGACAAGTAATTGCCCTTCTCTATCGGGATCACCTGCATGCACTAGTGCTGTAGCCTGTTTGATTAGCTTTTTTAACACAGTAAGTTGCTTGCGAGTTTTAGTTTTTGCTTTTAATTGCCACTGCTCAGGAATGATAGGTAGGTGCTCAAACTGCCACTTTTTAAAGCGCTCATCATAGTCATCGGGCTCGGCTTGCTCGAGCAAATGACCAATACACCAAGATACGCAATCACCATTTGCAACTTCAATGTAGCCATCGTGCTTTTTGTGCGGTTTTGGTAACGCGTCGGCAATAGCACGCCCTAATGACGGCTTTTCGGCAATATAGAGTTTCATAAGCAAGCTCTTTTACTGTTTATATACACAGTAGTTTAGCATATCAATTCACAGCGTGGGATGTTTTTATTAAACCGTACTATTTAACAACTCTGAGGTATTTGGCTGAGGTGGTGACTTTTAGTTAATTTTGACTAAAAGTCACCTGAAATCAATTACACTTAGTTTGCTTAAGCCAAGTGTATTTTTAATAAAATGACTGCTACCTTACATCGATAGGATCAGACTCTTTGGCCTTTCCTTGTAAAATAGATATTTCAACGCGACGATTACGACGGCGATCTTCATTGCTGTCATTTGGCACTAACGGCCGGGTTTCAGCACGCCCTACTACCATCATTCTATTTTTATCAAATCCAACTACTTTTTGCAGCTCACTGGCTACTGCAACTGCACGCTTAGATGAAAGATCCCAGTTATTAATATATAACTCGTTTGAAACCTGAAAATCGTCGGTATGCCCAGACACAGTAATTTCTCCAGGCACATCTTTTAATAGCACGCCAATTTCTTGAATAATGGGTTTAAACTTAGGTTGTAAAAATGCACTACCCGAAGGGAAAGAGCCATTTTCACGAATACGAATAATTATTTGCTGCCCTAATGATTCAAGCTCTATGGCACCATCAATTATTTGTTTTTCTAATTGCTGGGCGATTTTTTTAACTAAGTCGTTTGTTTGCTGTTGATCGGCCGCTGAAATTGCTTGCTCCGATGCTTGCTCTTTGGAAGTACTACGCGACTCGCCACCACGTTTATCGCCCCGCTGCTCTTGCCTTCCGCCTGCTGAGCTTTCATCACCTGCCTGAAACTCTAACATTTGCTGGGTCATTTCTACCGTTTGCTGTTGAATTGTTTCAATTGGGGTAGGCTCTGGCTTGCCCGGAGTAAACTCCATAGCAATAACTGATGTGCCTTTGGGAATATCTTTAACTTCTATTTTATTTTGTACACCAAATGCAAATTTCATCGAACCGGCAATTTGTTTAAATTTAAGTACATCCATTTCAGAAAACGCAAGCAAGAGCACAAAAAAGCACATTAATAGCGACATTAAATCTGCGAATGTCCCCATCCACGCAGGTAAACCTGGGGGTGGGCACTTGCACTCTTGATCAGACATAGTTAATCCTCAGTGTTTACTTTACGTTTTGATTCTGCAAGATAGTTTTTCAAAATACCTTCTATTACTTTTGGATTTTGACCATCTTGAATACCTAAAACCGCATCTAAAATTAAACGTTGATTCATTGCCTCTTCGTCTTTACGCAGCTCCAATTTTGTTTGAATAGGAATAGCGACTACGTTAGCTAAAAATGCGCCGTATAATGTGGTTAACAATGCCACCGCCATAGCCGGACCAATTGCTTTAGGATCATCCATATTAGATAACATCGCAACTAAGCCTATTAAGGTGCCTATCATTCCCATTGCTGGGGCTATATCACCCAAAGATTTAAATAAAGTAGCACCCGACTCATGCCGTGCTGTAGTTAATGAAATATCTTTTTGCAGTGTGGCCCGCACTACGTCTGCGTCGTGGCCATCTACTAGCATGTCAACGCCTTTGCGCATAAATGGATTCGGTATTTCTGCCTCTTCAAGTGCTAAAAACCCGCCTTTACGTGCTGAATCTGCAAGTTCAACTGCTTTTTCGATTAACTCTTCTGGCGACTCAAGCTTAAACATAAACGCTTTGGTAACCACCTTACCTATGCCAAAAAACTGTGACATAGTAAAGTTTGATAAAACGATAAATAATGAACCGCCAAATACGATTACAACAGAGGGCGTGTTGTAAAACATAGCCATTTCACCGCTACTACTCATAAACATGGACATGACAATTAAGCCAATTGCGCCAAGGATCCCAATAATGGTTGCTAAATCCACATTCCCTCCAAAGGTTTTTGCTTTTATATGCAAACGTTTGTTATTAATTGTTTATCGGCAAGATACTGAATTGCTTAAGCCATTTTTTATAGATAAACATAAAAAGCTGGATTAAGCACTATTCTAGATCAACTTGTGTTATCTATCTAATTATCAATTTTTTAAAACATAAAACGTTTATTAACGAAAAAACCATTTCATCCTTTGACCTAGTTTAGCATTCCCCCTAAAATTGACTTCTAAATTTATTATGTAAGTTGAAATAAAGATGGCGACTAAAAAACCTGAAAACTTAAGTTTCGAGCAAGCACTAGAAGAATTAACAACAATCGTTAGTGAAATGGAACAAGGTGATTTATCGCTTGAGCAGTCATTAAAACAGTTTGAGCGTGGCATTGCTTTAGCAGGCGCATCGTCTAGTAAGTTGCAACAAGCTGAGCAAAAGGTGGCTATTTTAATGGGCAAAGATGAGAAGTCTGTATTAACCGACTTTGATAATGATATGGAATAGCCGTGACTATTAAAGAACTTATTACACATGCTCAAACTGATGTAGCCAATACTCTTAACCTTTATTTTGACCAATCGCTTAATACTGACGAGACCATAAAAGCCGCCACCCATTATAGTTTAATGAATGGCGGCAAAAGATTGCGTCCTTTTTTGGTTTACGCAACGGGTAAAATGCTCGGCGCAGATAAGCAAGATTTAGACGTACTTGCTGCAGCTATAGAATGTATTCATAGCTACTCGTTAGTTCACGATGACTTACCAGCTATGGATGATGATGAATTGCGTCGCGGACGCCCAACCTGTCATATAGTGTACGGTGAAGCACACGCAATTTTAGCCGGTGATGCACTGCAAGCTTTAGCATTTGAGTTAATAGCCAAGCATAATTTTAACTGTAGTGCTCAAGCTCAAGTTAAAATGATTGCTGAACTGGCACATGCCTCTGGGTTACAAGGTATGGTGGCAGGCCAAGGGCTTGATATTGCAGCTACTGATAAAGTAATAACCGTGGCTGAACTTGAGCGTATTCATAAGTTAAAAACCGGTGCGCTAATAAGCTGTGCAATTACACTGGGGGCTTTGTGCTCGAACAATGTTAGTCAAAACACGTTAGAAAATTTAGTCACTTTTGGCTATGCCATAGGGCTTGCATTTCAAGTACATGACGATATTTTAGACGTAGAAGGCGATACCGTTACTTTAGGTAAGCCTCAAGGGTCAGATATCGCTGCGAATAAAGCGACATATCCCGCTTTATTAGGTATGCTAGGCGCTAAAGAAAAAGCGCAAAACTTAATACAACAAGCCCATGCAGCGTTAGCAAATATAGACGCCGATACCAGTGCTTTAGCGTCACTAGCTAACTATTTAATTGAACGTGACCACTAAACACGGCTTAAATGTATTGCAACTTAGCACTAAAATTATTACTGAACATCAAATAACTCAAACAACGCGTTTGCACAGTTAGTTGATGTTAGCGAAGGACATATATAAAACCATGACACTTGATAGCAGCAAGTATCCATTACTTAATTTGGTTAACGAACCAGCCCACTTGCGAGACTTAGCACAAGATAAGCTTCCTGCATTTAGCCATGAGTTGCGTGACTACTTACTCAACTCGGTATCGCAAAGTAGCGGGCATTTAGCGTCTGGTTTAGGTACCGTAGAGCTCACTGTGGCACTACATTATGTGTATAACACCCCAGATGATCGCCTTGTATGGGATGTAGGCCATCAAGCTTACCCACACAAAATACTCACCGGGCGTCGCGATTTAATGCACACCATTCGTAAAAAAGATGGTTTGCACCCTTTCCCATTTCGCGAAGAAAGCCAATACGATACGTTTAGTGTGGGCCACTCTAGTACCTCTATTTCAGCTGCGTTGGGCATGTCTATTGCTGCGCAAAAAGAAGGTAAAGGACGCAAAACGGTTGCCGTTATAGGCGATGGTGCTATTACAGCAGGCATGGCTTTTGAAGCCATGAACCACTTAGGTGATGTAAAATCAGATATGTTGATCATTTTAAATGACAACGAAATGTCGATTTCTGAAAACGTTGGCGCGTTAACAAATCACTTTGCCCGTATTTTATCGGGTAGCTTTTATACTAACATTCGCGAAGGTAGTAAAAAACTACTCTCGGGTGTGCCACCAGTTAAGCAACTTGCCAGTAAAATGGAAGAGCATATTAAAGGGATGATGATCCCTGGTACCTTCTTTGAAGAATTAGGCCTAAATTATATTGGCCCAATTGATGGCCATGATGTAAACATGTTAGTAGATACGCTGCGTAATATGCGTAACTTAAAAGGCCCGCAATTACTGCATATAAAAACCCAAAAAGGCAAAGGGTATAAACCCGCTGAAGCCGACCCTATTGGCTATCACGGCGTACCTAAGTTTGATCCTAATACATCAAGTTTACCTAAATCAAAACCCGGTGCGGCTACATTTTCTAATGTATTTGGCGACTGGTTATGCGACATAGCAAAGCAAGACAGCAAGCTTATGGCGATAACACCGGCTATGCGCGAAGGCTCTGGCATGGTGCGTTTTTCAAAAGAGCATCCTGATCAGTATTTTGATGTTGCGATTGCCGAGCAGCACGCTGTAACCCTAGCCGCTGGTTTTGCTTGTGAAGGCTTAAAACCCGTTGTCGCAATTTACTCAAGCTTTTTACAACGTGCGTACGATCAGCTAATTCACGATGTAGCGCTGCAAAACTTACCTGTGTTATTCGCTATTGACCGTGCTGGTATTGTTGGCGCAGACGGCGAAACACATCAAGGTGCGTACGATTTAAGCTTTATGCGCTGCATTCCAAATATGGTCATTATGGCGCCAAGCGATACAAATGAGTGTCGCCACATGTTATATACTGGTTATCAAGCAAATTGCCCTGTTGCTGTGCGTTATCCGCGTGGTAGTGCTGGTACGGCAGAAATTGCAACTAATATGCAATTACTTGAAATTGGTAAAGCCGATGTTGTTAAGCAAGGTGCTAAAGTGGCTATATTGTCATTTGGTACATTACTTGAAAACGCGCAACTAGCAGCTGATGAACTCAATGCGACTTTAGTTAATATGCGCTTTATTAAACCGCTTGATACTGCGTTACTCAATGAGTTAATAAACAGCCACGATGTAATAGTAACGCTTGAAGACAATGCAATTTCTGGCGGTGCTGGCTCTGCGGTTAATGAGTATTTAGCAACGCAAAAAGCACAGGTTAGCATTCTTAACTTGGGTATCCCTGATGAATTTATTAAGCACGGTACACAAGACGAAATGCACGACGAAATGGGCTTAGGCGAGCAAGGAATATTAACTGCTATCAAAGCGTTTATTAATTAACCTCCTACTCATTTAAAGCATATTAAAAAAGGAGCCTAGGCTCCTTTTTTAATATCTAAATATTAGTTACTTATCGCATCCATACTTTAATATCAGCTAAACCATTGGCTTGTAGCAAGCCTATTTGCTGTTCAACATTAGGGTTTTGCTCAAACTCAAACGCATCTAACTGCTCATCAAAGGTAATATTAGCGACCCCATCGCCACCGCGTTTTTTAACTTGATGCAGTGCAATATCAGCTAAATTAATCGAGGTTTCCCAGCTAATAACTTGGCCACCTAATAATGGTAGCGGATAAAACGACCAACCAATTGAGGCCGAAATATGAGTGCTTTTACCATTTGGCAATTGAAATCCATGTTCGGCAATTCCTTGGCAAAGATCCGACACATAGCTGTCAATTAAGTTACATTTAAAGTCACGTAATAAAAGTAAAAATTCATCGCCGCTCCAACGTGCCACATAATCTGAGCCCTGAGTACGCGAATTAAGTAATACCGCCATTTGCTGCAAACAACTATCTCCGGCAATTGGCCCATACGCATCGTTAATACGGCTAAAATTATCTAAGTTTATAATTAATAATACTAGCGACTTGCCCTGCGCTTGCAGTGACTGTGAGTTACGCTGAAAATGTTCAATATCTTTAGGTAGTTGGTCGAACAAAAAGCGGCGGCTACGTAACCCTGTAAGCTCATCTGAATGGCTCACCAGCTTAAGCTGTGAGTTAACCTTATTAAGCTTATCGTTTGCTTGGCGAAGCTCTAAGGTACGATCAGTGATCAACCCTTCTAACACTTCTTGTTTACGGCGCTCTTGCGCTCTAAATACCCAAAACACTAAATAAAACAATAAAACGAAACCACTTGTGATCAGTAATCTAAAGTAAATTGTTTCATCAAAACGCTCAGGTACTACAAAAGCGTAATCAACAGATTGGGCTATGTTCCAATCCTCGCCTTGGCGTTTTGTTTCTAACTGAAACAAAAATGCACCGGCTGGAAGGTTGGTATAAATAGCTTCGCGGCGAGTATTAGCGTATCGCCAGTCAGTATCTAAACCATTTAATTTATATCTAAACTCAATACTATTTGGCGCGTAATAATCTATAGCTGTGTATTTTAAAGTAACATCGCGCTCGTCTATTTTTAATCGCGGTTTATTACCTAATGCAGCTGTGGTTAAACTACGTAATGGTGTAGTTAATGTTTCTATTTTAGGTTTTAAACCACGTAAACCAAACAGCTCAACGCTTTTAGGTATTTCAACTACACCTTGTAAACTGGGATACCAAATGGAGTTATCCATATCAACAACCGCGTCATGCCCTAAGCCATTACAACATTGGCTCGCTTTACCATCGAGTTGGCGATCGAACGAGGAAATAACCTCTTCAACTTTTAAGCTTTGGATCTGCGTTTTAAATTGATCTACCGGCATCCGATAAACACCTTTCATGGTGCTTACCCATATTCTTTTTAATTTTTCATCGTACTTTAAGCTAAAAATAGAACCATAGGGTAAGCCATTTGCCGCATCTAATTGCTGCCATTGTCCTTGTCCACTACGATAAAACAAACCATCGTTTAACGAGCCAACTAATATTCCAACTCCATCTATATGCAAAATACTGGTTACATAAGCACTTTCTAAGGTAGTTTGGTCGCCTATTTTTTCTATTCCTCGGTCAGTAAAGTAATACGCGCCTTTACTAGTACCGATAATGCCAAAGTTTGGTGCATCTAATACAAAAGTAATAAACTTACTGCCTAAAAATGCATTATAAGCAAAGGGCCTTAAACCACTATAATTGAGTCGATACAAACCTCGGCCAGTACCAATCCAAAATCCGCCTCGGGTAGCTGAGCTAATCGCAAATACCGGGTTGTCGTTTAATGCGCGCCCAGGAAAGCTGTAAAGTGTGTCGTCTTCATAAAAGAATAACCCCCGCCCAGTAGCAATATAAAGCCGATCGCCATCAAACTGTAAATCATGCACCGAGGCATGCCCATACTTGCTACTGTTTATTATATTAATAAAGTTTTTATTGGTATCAAAGTAACCAACACCGCTTCTGTTAGCTATCCACAGTTTGTCATCGGGTGATTTACTAATCGCCATTACCGTTTCAGTCATTTTAGAAATTGCCGAGTGACGCTCAATGCGACCTTCGTGTGCCAGCCATAAACCTTCACTAAAACTGGCTAGCCAAACATTATTTTGATCATCGCGAAACATGTCAGCAAACCAAATACTTTGATCTAACTGACTTGGCTCAACCCATTGCCAATCACCTGACTTGCCACGAAATAATAAACGCCCATAAGTAGATACCCATAAGCCACCATTGGTGTCGCTCATAAATTTATAAACTGCAGAGTTATTCACATTAGGCAGTGGGAAAGAACGTAGTTCGTCATCTAAATCTAAAAAATAAGCACCCAACTCAGAGGCTAAATATAAATTACCATTTAAAAAAGAGAGATCGTGCACTATGGTTTGCGCTAAGCTGTCGGGTAATGACACTTTGGCAGTAAGCTCTAAGCGTAATTTAGAAAAGTCGGCAGCGCTTTTTGTCAGGCGCAGTAAATGTCTGTCGTTTACTAACCAAATACCTTCAGGTGCGAGCGCCATTTTGCTCACAGAGCCAACTATTTGAGTAATAACAGTGGGATTAACTATGGGTGATGGCTCATTAGTTTGATCGCGTAAATCAACCAAACTACGATCAACATAATACAGGCCATTAGCGGCTATCCAAATACCGCCTTTAGAGTCCTCTAAAATATCTCTAACCGGGCCTTTAATATTAAACTCTTGTGCACTAAGTGTTGCAGGGTCAATAACCACTAACCCATTTTTGGTGCCGATCCACAAAAAGCCTTGGCCATCTATTAGTAATTTATTAATACCATTACTTGGTAAAAAAAGACTATTTTGCGTGTTGTAGTTGGTAAAAGTATTGCCGTCAAAACGACTTAAACCAAATTGAGTTCCCAGCCACATATAACCTTGTTGGTCTTGCACAACACTTTTGAGTGATTGCGAGGGGAGTCCATCTTTAATATTCCATTGTTTAACTACGTAATCAGTAATTGAGGCCCAACTTGGCATAGCACAGGTTAGTAGTACAAAAACTAGTAAAAATCGCATCATATTGCTGCCACCTAGCTAAACAATCAAATAATAAATTAAAAGGGTAGTAAACCTACTTTTATCAGCGCTTGCAAACAAATAAGTGAAAATATACCTGCAAGTACGTCATCAATCATAATTCCAAATCCACCATGGGCACGCTTGTCGAGCACACGGATAGGGCCTGGTTTGACTATATCAAAAAAACGAAACAGTAAAAAACCAACCAATAATGTTTGCCAGCTCAGTGCGGCACCAATCATAGTGATGTAATAGCCTGCCACTTCATCCCATACAATCGCGGGGTGATCGTGTACCCCTAAATCATCAGCGGTTTTGCCACAAGCCCAAATACCAAAAACACTGATCACTACAGCAAATACTATTTGTAACCACAACGGGTAGTGCATGGTTATAAAAATAAAAGGTAAAGCGGCCAAAGTACCAAATGTGCCTGGGGCTATAGGTGCAAGCCCAGTACCAAAACCTAAACCAAAAAACTGATGTGGACGCTTTAGGTTAAATAAACGCTTGTTGTTCAACTTAAATCCTTAGAAAAGTGCTCAAAACCTTGGTGCTTAAAAGTAAATTTTTCGCCTTTATGTAACAGGTCAATTTGCCCTTCGCCACTTTTTATTTGGCCAATACAAATTGCCTCTACGCCATATTGACGCAGTTTTACATCAAGCATACTTTTATTGCTATCAGGCACGGTATAAAGCAGTTCATAGTCGTCGCCGTAATTTAGTATAAACGGTAATTGTTGTTCAAAATCAAGGCTAGCTTTCATTGCATCCGAGGTGGGTATGCTTTCAATATTAACCGTTGCGCTAACCTGCGACATATTTAGTATATGGCCTAAATCGGCTAGTAAACCATCTGAAATATCAATAGCAGAAGACGCAAGCCCACGTAATACCTGCCCTGCAGCCACTCTAGGTGTAGGGAAGTTAAGGCGCTTTTTAATATGTTTTAGATGCTCAGGTTCAATCGTTAAGCCTTGCTTGCGAGACTCTATTGCAAGCCCCGCATCTCCTAACGGCCCAGTTACAAAAATCCAGTCACCTACTTTTGCGCCATTTCGGCATAGTGCAGTGCCTTCAGGTACTGTACCTTTTGCACAAATAGTAATACTCAAAGGTCCTTGAGTCGTGTCGCCACCAATTATTTGTACATTAAAATATTCGGCAATTTCATGCATGCCGTCAGTCAATTCTTCAATCCATTGCTGATCAATACTCGGAAGTGTTAAAGCGATAGAAACCCATGTAGGCTCTGCCCCCATTGCCGCTAAATCACTTAAATTTACAGCCAATGCTCTGTGCCCGAGTGCGCGAGGTTCAATGTCATCAAAAAAATGTACACCAGCAACGAGCGTATCGGTTGTTATAGCAAGCTGACAATTTTGCGGCACAGTAACTAATGCGCAGTCATCTCCAATCCCTAAATTAACATCGCGGCGAGTAATACCACGGCCTTTAAAATAACGATTAATTAATTCAAATTCCTTCATACACAAAAAAGCCGACCTATGCCGGCTCTCCTTTTTAACGGTAATTTATACCAGCCAGTTTTGATAAAATAATTATCAAAAACCTGACTAAATATTACTTACGTAAATGCTTAACTGCTTTATCAAGTACACCGTTTACAAATTTATGGCTATCTTCAGCGCCAAACATTTTAGCTAATTCAATGCTTTCGTTGATAGCCACTTTGTATGGAACATCTTCACGAAATTTTAGCTCATAGCTGCTTAAACGTAATATTGCGCGTTCAACCATATCTAACTCATCGAATGGACGGGTTAAATGCGGTGATACAGCCTCGTCTAGTTGCTTATAATTTACCGCAACGCCACTGGCTAAATCTTTAAAATATTCAACATCAATTTTAGTCACGTCGTTTTCGATCAACATTTGTTGTTCGATATCGGCAATTGCATTGCCACTTAATTGCCAAGAATAAATGGCCTGAAGTGCTAATATACGTGCTTTACGTCTTGCTGCTGGTTTCACAAAAATTCCTTAAACTTAAATTTTATCTAACACATTAACCATTTCAAGCGCGCCTAAAGCAGCTTCGCCGCCTTTATTGCCCATTTTGGTGCCAGCACGCTCAATTGCTTGTTCAATGCTTTCTGTGGTTAATACGCCAAATGCAACCGGTATATCATACTCAAGTGATACTTGCGCAAGACCTTTGTTTGATTCGCCAGCAACTAGGTCAAAGTGTGGAGTACCACCTCTGATCACTACGCCTAATGCGATGATTGCATCATACTGTTTTTTTGCCGCAATACGTTTCGCTGCTAAAGGTAATTCAACCGCGCCAGGTACATAAACTACGGTAATATCGTCATCCGATACACCACCTGTGCGTTTTAATTCATCAATAGCGCCTGCTAATAAGCTACTACCAATAAAGTCATTAAAGCGAGAAATGACAATGGCAAATTTTTTGCCCGGAGCGTACTTACTACCTTCAATAATTTTCATTTGATAACCTTAAAAATAAGTTTGAGCGATTTCGATTGCGCAAAAATTCCAGCGCATCATACCATAAAAATAAAATAATAGCCTAGCGTCTAATTACTGCGGCTCTATGTAGTCAACAACTTCTAAATGAAACCCTGAAAGTGCATGATACTTTTTAGGGCGACTCATTAAGCGCATTTGTTTAATGCCTAAATCGGCTAAAATTTGTGAACCCACGCCTACAGTACGAGACGTACCTGTAAATTTATTCGGTGTTACGTCTTCACCCGAATCTTCGGCTGCAAACGCCTTTACGGTTGCCTCAAGCTCTGCGGTACTTTCTTGTTTGCCTAAAATAACTAATACACCATTGTGCTTAGCTATATAAGCCATTGCGTCAGACACGCCCCAGCTACGCTCAGAGTTTCTATCTGAGAGTAAAATATCGTTAAAGGTGCTTTGTAAATGCACTCGCACTACGGTTGGCGCTTGTTGTTTTATTTCGCCTTTTACTAATGCGTAATGTAGCTGTCCGTCAATGGTGTCTTTGTAGGTTACTAAATCAAACTCACCGTGCTCGGTAGGTAACTTACACTTTGCCACTTGCTCTATCGTGGTTTCGTTTAAGTTACGGTATTCAATTAAATCAGCTATGGTGCCAATTTTAATATCGTGCTGTTTAGAAAACACTTCTAAGTCAGGACGGCGCGCCATAGTGCCATCTGCATTGAGTATTTCAACAATAACCGATGAAGGCTCAAGCCCTGCTAAACGGGCTAAGTCGCAGCCTGCTTCAGTGTGCCCTGCACGCGTTAAAACACCGCCAGGTTGTGCCATTATAGGAAAAATATGCCCAGGCTGTACTATATCGCTAGGCACTGCGCCTTTAGCTATAGCGGCCTGTACTGTACGTGCTCTATCTGCTGCCGAAATACCTGTAGTAACGCCTTTTGAAGCTTCTATCGACATTGTAAAATTAGTTGAAAACGCAGCACCGTTATTTTTTACCATAAGCGGTAAATCAAGTTGCTCGCATCGCTGTTGCGTCATAGTTAAACAAATTAAACCACGGCCATGCGTGGCCATAAAGTTAATAGCTTCTGCACTAATATGCTCGGCGGCAATAATTAAATCGCCTTCATTTTCCCTGTCTTCATCGTCCATTAAAATAACCATTTTACCGGCTTTAATGTCTGCGATAATTTCTTCTGCGCTGTGTAAGTTCATAATTCACTCTTATTAGTTGTTAGTTGCGTTACTTAATAAAGCCCGCTTTTGCGAGTAAGCTCATTGAAATATCAGCGCCCGTAGGCTGCTCTGCGCCTTTTATAAGCCGCTCTAAATAACGCGCAATTTGGTCGACTTCCAAATTAACTTGGGTGCCCACTTTAAAATTAGCTATCGTAGTTTGCTCGCTAGTATGGGGCACAATCGTTAATTTAAATTTATTACCTTCTACTGCGTTCACTGTTAGGCTAATACCATCAATACATACAGAACCTTTATACGGTATGTATTTCATTAGGTTTTCATCTGTGGTTAGCCAATATTCTGTAGCACGTGCATTTGGCGTAATGGCGGTAATTGTAGCAATGCCATCAACATGGCCAGACACTAAATGCCCACCTAAACGCGAAACCGGTTGCATGGCTTTTTCAAGATTAACTGTTTGCCCTAATGTGTAATGAGCAAAACCAGTTAAATCTATCGTTTCATTCGATAAGTCGGCACTAAAACCATCGGCATGTTTATCAACAACAGTTAAACACACACCATTAGTGGCAATACTATCTCCTAACTTAACATCACTCATATCAAGGTCAGGGCTTTGTACACGAATAGCTAAATCGCCTTGTTTTTTTTGTAATAAAGCAATTTTGCCTGTGGCTTCTATTATCCCAGTAAACATAGCATTACTCTTTTGTATCAAGTGGTTTTAATGAGCTTTTTACTGCGCTAATACGTAAATCATCACCTATACGCGTACACTCATTAAAAGTTAAATTAATCGTATTTTGCATACTGATCAACTCAGGAAAATTAACTAAACTCTTGCCATCACACCCAATTAATTTAGGCGCTAGATAAAAAATAAATTCATCTATTAAATCCAGTTCAACCATTTTACCCGCAAGGGTTGCTCCAGCCTCTAGCCACACAGTATTAAATTGCAGCTTTGCGAGCTTTTTTAAAACCGCGGTTAAATCAACTTTTGAATTACTAGCAGTTACTACTATATGCTTTACAAAATGCGGCCAATGTTGCGATTTATCAACCTTGGTAGTAAAAATTATTATTTCACTTTCAATAGCAAATAAAGCAAGATTTGGGGTTAAACGATTTTGCGAGTCAATAATAACACGCACAGGTTGGCGAAGCGGTAACTGTGTAGGTAATGCCTGCGGTAATTCATTTTTACGCACATTTAATTTAGCGTCATCTACTAATACTGTGTCGGCACCGGTTAAAATAGCGCAACTTTGTGCACGATATAACTGTACGTCTTGGCGTGCTGCTGCGCCTGTTATCCACTTACTTTGGCCATTATTAAGCGCCGTTTTACCATCAATACTGGCGGCCATTTTACACGTTACATAGGGCAGGCCATGCTCCATGCGTTTAAAAAAGCCTAAATTAAGCGCCCTAGCCTGTGCTTCAAGTAACCCATACGCAACCTCAATACCAGCGTCGCTAAGTATTTTCAGCCCCTTACCAGCCACTTGTGGATTACTATCGACCATGGCGGCAATTACTTTTACTACACCGGCGGCTTTTAAACCTTCTGCGCACGGTGGTGTACGACCATAATGGCTACATGGCTCAAGCGTAACATAAGCAGTTGCGCCTTTTGCTTTACTGCCAGCCATAGCAAGTGCATTTACTTCTGCATGCCCTTGTCCGGCAAGCTGATGAAATCCCTCGCCTACTATTTCATTGTTTTTAACTAATACACAACCTACGTTTGGATTAGGCGTGGTAGTAAACCGGCCTTTTTTAGCCAGTTCTATAGCACGTGCCATATACATTTCGTCATCTTGGTTAAAAACACAGTCGCTTTGCATACTTACTCCCCTAAACGGGCAATTTCTTCGCCAAATTCGCGAATATCTTCAAACGAGCGATACACCGAGGCAAAGCGCACATAAGCTACTTTATCGAGCTTTTTAAGCGCTTCCATAATGCACTCTCCCACTAAATGGCTCGAAACCTCTCGCTCACCGGTTGCGCGTAATTGCGACTTTATTATATTAACTACTTCTTCTACTTGTTCGGTACTTACGGGGCGTTTTTCCAGTGCGCGGTTTAAACCATTTAACAATTTATCTTCGTTAAAGGGTTCGCGGCTGCCATCTTGTTTTATTACCCGTGGCATAACCAGTTCTGCGCCCTCAAACGTAGTAAAACGCTCATGGCAGTCATTGCATTCACGACGACGACGCACTTGGTGACCACCGCCAACCAGGCGAGAGTCAATAACTTTGGTATCTTTTGCGGTACAAAATGGGCAATGCATAGCTAGGTACTTCCGTTTTAAAAAACAAAAAAGGCCGCTTTAAAGCGGCCTTTATCTTAGCAAAAAACTAAGCGATTGTGATCTAAATTACTGTTTTACTTTTATTAAGCGTAAACAGGTAGTTTTGCACAAATTGCTTTTACTTTTTCTCTTACTTGCGCCTGTACTGATTCATCATTGATGTTATCTAGTACGTCACAGATCCAGCCAGCAAGCTCTTTAGATTCTGCTTCTTTAAAACCACGACGAGTGATTGCAGGTGAACCAATACGTAGGCCAGATGTTACAAACGGTGAACGTGGATCGTTAGGCACTGAGTTTTTGTTAACTGTAATATGAGCGTTACCCAAAGCAGCATCAGCATCTTTACCGGTAATATCTTTATTGATTAAATCAAGTAAGAATAAGTGGTTTTCAGTTTTGTCAGATACAATTTTGTAGCCACGTTCCTGCATAACAGCAACCATAGCTTGTGCATTTTTAACAACTTGTGTTTGATATACTTTAAATTCTGGTTGTAGGGCTTCTTTAAATGCCACAGCTTTAGCAGCAATAACATGACATAAAGGACCGCCTTGGCCACCAGGGAAAACAGCACTGTTAAGCTTTTTGTAAATAGCTTCGTCGCCACATGCCGAAATAATTAAACCACCACGAGGGCCTGCTAAGGTTTTATGTGTAGTTGTAGTAACAACATGTGCGTGAGGAACTGGGCTTGGGTAAATACCCGCCGCAATTAAACCAGCAACGTGCGCCATATCTACAAAAAAGTAAGCGCCAATTTTATCAGCAATTTCACGTAATTTAGCCCAATCAACAATACCTGAGTATGCTGAGAAGCCACCAATAATCATTTTTGGTTTGTGCTCAAGTGCTAGCGCTTCAACCTGTGCGTAATCAATTTCGCCTGTAGTTTCATCTAGGCCATACTGAATTGCATTATAAAGCTTACCTGAAAAGTTTACGTGTGAACCATGCGTTAAATGGCCGCCATGAGCTAAGCTCATACCAAGTACAGTGTCACCGGCGTTTAACAAAGCTAAAAAAACAGCCGCATTTGCTTGCGAACCAGCATGTGGTTGTACGTTTGCATAGTCAGAACCAAATAGTTCGTTAGCACGGTCAATCGCTAATTGCTCAACAACGTCTACATGCTCACAACCGCCATAGTAACGTTTGCCCGGATAACCTTCTGCGTATTTATTAGTTAACTGTGAACCCTGTGCTTCTAGTACGCGTGGGCTACAGTAGTTTTCAGAAGCGATTAATTCAATGTGATCTTCTTGGCGCGCAGTTTCTTTTGCAATTGCGTCAAATAACTCTGGGTCAAAATCTGAAATATTCATGCTACGTTCTAACATTGGGGTCTCCTGGGGCAAGGTGTATGGTATTTTTTAGAGGCTTTATTGTACGCTTAAAACGACTATTTGCCTACGCTCTTAAGTTGAGGATATTTAAACAGGGATTGAATTTATTTCACAGGCTTTTTAAGATGATATTTTTTAATCATTACATAAAAAATTAAAATATATATTAATTACTATATTTGCATAGCTAATGAAAGTATTAACACCCACACTAAAATATACCTATAAAAAAAGCGACCAAGGCCGCTTTAATTAGATCTTACTTTCAACTTAATTTTTTAAGTATTTCAGTACGTAAGGCATCATAATCAGCATTTATATCATTAGCTAAACATGGCTTGGCTAATGCATCTGCAAGTGGCTTTGGCATAGCTAGTTCAATGTTTAAAATACCTTCAACACTGTCTTTAAATTTAGCTGGATGAGCCGTTGCTAAAAAGATTCCGGCAGCGCCAGGAGCGCGATTTTCAACAAGTCCTTGGTATGCAATAGCGGTATGCGGCTCAGCAACATAACCTGTTTGTTGAATATTTTTCATCACTGTTTGCGTATCTTGCTCGTTTACGCTAGTTGAATAAAAATTATCGTAGCTAAACCAATTGTTGTCGAGCATAGATTGCACTCGTGGCCAGTTATTTGGCTTGCTTACATCCATTGCATTTGAAAGTGATTCAAGTGTCGCGTTTGGCGTCCAGTTTTTATCCAGCATAAAGCGCGGTACTGTATCGTTTTGATTAGTAGTTGCACTAAGTTTGCCAACAGGCAAACCAATAACAGCACCTATCATTGCCGCGCACACATTACCAAAGTTACCACTTGGAACCGAAATATGCGCAGTAGCCCGTTTTGCTTTTGGTAATTGTGCAATTGCCTCAAAGTAATAACAAACTTGTGCCACTAAGCGACTAATATTAATAGAGTTAGCAGAGTTAAGCCCCAGTGTAGATTTAACTTCTTCATCTAAAAAGGCATTTTTAACTAACTCTTGGCAATCATCAAAGCTGCCTTCAACCGCATAACAATGAATGTTGCCACCCAATGTAGTAAAAAGCTTTTGCTGCGCCAGTGAAATTTTGCCTTTAGGGTATAAAATTACCACGTCGATATTAGGCTTATTATAAAACGCATGTGCAACCGCCGCGCCAGTATCGCCCGACGTTGCAGTTAAAATAGTCACTTTATCGCCTTGATTAAACTGCGCTAAACACTCTGCCATAAAGCGCGCACCAAAATCTTTAAACGCTAAGGTAGGCCCATGAAACAATTCTAAGCAATAAGTGTTCTCTGCCACTTCCACCAGCTTAACCGGAAAGTTAAATGCATTTTTAACCATATGTGCAACGGTATCTGCTGGTAATTCATCGCCAATTAAATGCGAGAGTATTTTACTACTACGGGTTACAAAATCCATATCAAGTAGTGCATCAACATCCGTTAGTGGTGTTAACGACTCGGGAAAAAATACCCCTTGATTACGCCCTAAACCCGTTTTTACTGCCTCAACAAACGACACTTGTTGCGAACTATCTTTTAAATTATGTAATTGCATAACTACTATCCTATAAAACTGTTAATTGACGTGTGCCGTCGTTATCTAATTTACAAATATGGCAAAAACCTTGCTCGTTTATGTAGTTACTTTCAAGCCACTGCGCGCACTGCTGTGCAGCTTTTAATGTTTTACACACAGTAAATAATGTTGGCCCTGCACCAGAAATACTAACAATTTCGGCGCCTAGCGCTGGCAAACTCGCTTTTGCTTCACTAAAACCTGTTATAAGTGGCGCACGGTATGGCTCGGCTATATGGTCTTGCATAATACTTAATGCATCATCAAAGCGATGCATTAACAATAAACTACTAAAGGCAGATAAACGCTGCGCAAATTCTACACCTGCGTGCATGCTCAATTCTTTTGGTAAAACTGAGCGTGCTTTTGCTGTATTAAGTGAAAAACCAGGAAACGCAGCAACGTAATACCAGTTTTCATCAACTGGTAAAGCAATTGATTTATTAGGAATTAAATCGCCAGTTAGCTGCAGGCCACCTAAATAACATGGCGTGATGTTATCGTAATGACGACCACCACTAACAACTGCTTCAAAGTCGGCCATTAATTCAATAAGTTCAACTTGGCTAAGCTTGGTACCGGCAAATTTATCAAGGGCAGCAAAGGTTGCAACCACCGAACACGCACTTGATCCTAGCCCTGAACCTATGGGCAAGTTCTTTTTCAGCTCCAACTTTACACTTGGCATATTAGGCGCTACATGCGCTCTAAAATGCACTAAACATTGATACGCTAAGTTTTCACTGGCATCACTTGGTAGCTTATGCGCGTATTCGCCAGAGCAAATAAACTCATCGCTCGATGCGGCACTAACAACGGCTACATCGCCTAATAAACTGCCGTCAATAGGTGCAAGAGCTGCGCCTAATGCGTCAAAACCAACGGCAAAATTACCAATAGATGCGGGAGCATATACTTCAATCATTGTTTGCTCCTAGCGCGATAACGTTTTTAAAATATCAGCAAATACACCAGCGGCTGTTACTGCCGAGCCTGCGCCATAGCCTCGTATAACAAATGGGCGTGGCTGATAATACTGACTTAAAATTGCTAATGCGTTTTCGCCATCACGAATATCGTAAAGTGCATGCTTTGCATCAACGGCTTCTATACCTACCTTACAGTGACCTTGCTTAATTGTGCCTACGTAACGCAGTACTTTACCCTCTGCGGCAGCACTTGCTATTCGGTCGTTAAAACCTGCGTTTAGGCTAGGGAGCTTTTCCATAAACGTATTTACATCATCGCCTTGTGCAAAACCGTGCGGTAATACCGACTCCACTTCAATGTCGCTTAGCTCTAGTGGCATCCCAGATTCGCGGGCAATAATTAATAGTTTTCGTGCTACGTCTGTCCCCGATAAGTCATCACGCGGATCAGGTTCAGTAAAGCCACTTTCTTTAGCTTTAATTGTTGCCTCAGACAGTGACAAGCCATCTTGCAGCGCACCAAACATGTACGATAGCGAGCCTGATAAAATACCACTAAATTCTAGTAACTCGTCTCCTGCACCAAATAACGATTTTAAGTTATCAAGTACCGGTAAACCGGCTCCTACATTGGTTTCGTATAAAAACTTACGGCCATTTTTTTGCGTTGCTGCAATTAAGTCTTGATAGTAAGCATACGAGCTTGTATTGGCCTTTTTATTTGCAGCTACGACATGGAAACCGGCATTTAAAAAGTCTACGTATTGCGCCGATAACGCATCTGACGAAGTACAATCAACTAATACTGGGTTTATTAAATGATTTTGCTGTACAAATTGTTCAACTAGTTTTAAATCAAAAGCTTGCTCTGATGCGCCAAGCTTTTGCTGCCAGTCATCAAAGGCAATACCTTCACTGTCTAAGTGTAGCTGGCGAGAGTTGGCAACCCCATAAAGCTTAAGTTTAATATTGCGTTTTTCAAGCCAAGCTTGTTGACGCTCTAATTGCTCAATAAGCTCTTGACCTACTAAACCACACCCTAATAAAAACACGTCAATTGATGGAATATGGGTAAAGAAATTCTCATGACAAACCTTTACAGCGCCATTACAACGTTCACCATCGATCACGGCCGAAATAGAACTTTCGGTAGAGTCTTGGGCTATAGCTACAATATTTACTTGTGCTTGAGCAAGTGATGCAAAAAACTTAGCCGCTAAACCTTTGTGCGCACGCATATTATCGCCCACCAAAGTAACAATAGCTAAGTTACGCTTTACTTGTATTGGTTCAATTAAACCTGCTTGAGACTCTAATTTAAATGCGGTTTGCAGCGCTTCAAGTGCCAGCGCTAAATCGACCTCATGAACACAAAAACTAATACTGAACTCACACGATGACTGGGTAATTAAAACAATCGACACATTATCAAGGGCAAGGGCATTAAATACTTTAGATGCCATCCCTACTTTACCTTTCATGCCCGGGCCCGACACGGTAAGCATTGCTAAATCTTGTAAACTTGATAGTGCTTTTACTGGCTCAGATGAAACGCTCTCGTTACTAATAAGTGAGCCTTGTGCATTGGGGTTACGCGTGTTTTTAATTTCGCACGGTACACCCGCTTTAGCGCAGGGTAAAATTGTTTTAGGGTGTAATACTTTTGCACCAAAGTAAGAAAGCTCCATCGCTTCTTTATAAGATAAAAAATCAACTTTAGTGGCGGTTTTTATATAACGCGGATCAGCACTGTAAACACCATCTACATCAGTCCAAATTTGGCAAACATCGGCTTCTAAACAAGCTGCCGCAATTGCCGCAGAATAATCTGAGCCATTTCGGCCCAAAGTGGCTAGTTCGCCTTGCTCATTACTGGCAGTAAAACCGGGCATAATATAAATAGTTGCTGGTTGTTCTTTTAATACGGCTTGAAAGCGCACTTTACTGGCAACTAAGTCTGCCTCTGCATCTATGTAACCACCGGTTGATACTATGCAATTGGTCGCTTCAAGGTACTGCGCGTTTAAATCACCGAGTAAGCATTGCATTAACGACACACTAACGCGCTCACCAAAGCTAATAATAAAAGCACGTACTTGCTCAGGGCAGCATTTAATAAGTGATACACCATCAAGTTTATTTTTAAGCTCGGTAAAATTTGGCCAGTTTTCAATTTCACCATAGCCTTGCTCTACTGCTTTTTTTAACTCGTCACATCGATTTACCAGTGCTTGCCACAAGTGACTAAAGTCTTCACCCTGCTCAGCCGCTGAGGCTAATGCAACTAATGAATCTGTCATGCCACCGGGGGCTGAAAGCACTAATAACATTTCATCTTTTAATTGTGCTTTTGCAAGCACGGCAACCATCTCTAAGCAAGCAAAGTCGGCAAGCGATGATCCGCCAAATTTTAAAACGCGCATTTTTTATGTTTCCTCATTCCATAAAACGAAAAAAGGCCTGGGTTCTAAGTGAACACAGGCCTTTAAATTTGTTGCACCGACCTATGCCACTATCCAGTTAGGATGATGGTTGTAATAATAATGGTCGCTGCAAGACTAAATGTTTTCATAGCTTAAGACTGCCTTAACACAGGCTATACTGTCAACCCTCATTAAGAAGATAAAACAGTCTTTTTTTTCATCTTAACTTCTAGTAAATGCCAAATTTATGCAAAATATTATTAAGTATTATTTTGCCAACTGGCTTTTCGATAAACCCTATAACACCTAATTGTGCTACGCGCTGCTGCATTTGCTGTTGAATATCTGCCGAAATGACTAATACAAAACACTCCATTTTTTCTGCTTTAATATGCTCCAACACCTGCACACCATCGAGTATCGGCATAGTTAAATCGAGGCAAACTAAATCAAAATGTTGTTCTTTCAATAACGCTAACGCATCTACTCCATTTATCGCTTGGCGTATATCGGCGGTTATACAGTCATTTAAGCAACGTATCACTTGTTTGCGGGCTACTGCTGAATCGTCACAAACTAAAATAGAAAAGTTCATCATGAAAACCAGTTACTAAGGCGATGTATTAAAGCCAGCATAAAAACAACCTCTCGTTCAGCCAAACTTAAAGCCGAAAAACTTCAAAAATATCGAGCTTCACTATAACTGAATTAATGTAAAATACACTAGGGCGTGTTAATTTTTCAAAATTGAAATTTATTCAACTAAGAGTGATTTATATTTGGCCTAGCCTGCGCATTATCAAACCCACCATTAAACTATAGTGTAATGCAAAAAGCTAAACGCTAAATACATATGCGCTTAGTTTTAAACGGCCTGTATAAAAGTGTAGCAACTTATTGCGCAACAAGTGCGCAGCGACAGCAAGCAAGATTACACATACTCAATTATGACTGCGCTCCTTAAAACAACTTGCTATTTTTTAAATATGCCACAATAAAATCAGCCATTTCGAGATACTGATTTTATTGCTATGATTGTGCAAATTTTTCAAATGGATCTGTATTCCTATGTGGTTTAGTAACCTTATATGTTATCGCTTTAAACAAGATGTTTCGTATACACAAGAAGATTTTGACAAAGCATTAGAGCAAGACTTATTTCGTCCATGTACGGGCCAAGAGCTGGCTACATTTGGCTGGACAAAAGCGTTTGGGAAACACGGCGAAACTTTATCGCATTTTTCACAAAAAAGTATTTTAGTTTGCGCTAAGCGCGAAGAAAAAGTATTACCTGCATCGGTTATAAATGAGCTAGTTGCAGAAAAAGTCGATTTAATTGAAGCTGAAGAAAATCGCCCAGTTAAAAAGAAAGAAAAAGACGAATTAAAAGAAAACATTTTACATACACTGCTACCACAAGCATTTAAAAAGTCGAGCTTACAGTTTGCATTTATTGACCAAGAAAACGGCTGGGTTGTAGTTAATAGCGGCAGTTTTAACAAAGCCGAAGAGTTACTCGCACTTTTACGTAAATCATTAGGCACACTGCCTGTAGTACCTGCATTTGCCAATTACGACCTAGATGTATTTTTAACCGACTGGTTAACTAACTTCAGCACGCCTGAAGGCTTTGCAATTGGCTCAGATGCAGAGCTAGAAGAAGCAGACGATAGTGGCGCGCAAGTTAAGCTTAAAGGCCACGACCTATCGTGCGACGAAGTTAAATCGCATCTTGAAACCGGTAAACGTGTTACTAAGCTTGCACTTGATTGGCAAGAACGCGTTAAGTTTATGCTGCAAAACGACGGCTCTATTAAGCGTTTAAGCTACAGCGATACCTTAAAAGAAGAAAATGCTGATATTCCAAAAGAAGACATGGCAGTAAAACTCGATGCTGACTTTATTTTAGCTTCAGAAGAAATTAAACAGCTACTTGAAGAGCTAACTCAAGGCTTAGGCGATATAGACGACTTAGCTTAAGCGCTAACCCTTGCTAAGTTAAGCCAAAAAAAGCACGATTTAATCGTGCTTATTTTACACTTACTACTTAATTACTATTAGCAAAACATCTCTTTTATATCGTCAACCATAGCGTGATACTCATCGCTGGTGAAAAGCTGCATAGAAGGAATAATTCCTTTGTTAATATAAACCTGTAGCGCGGCCGACTTATCTGACACTTGTAGCGTGCCCTCTAAAATTGCACCAATCCTAATAAAATCAATATAGCTTACCTGCTCAGGGCGATGACTGGCATCAGCCCAGTTTTGCGCCACATCAACAAATTCATCAGGAAACTCCCACGCTTTCATTATAGAGCCACCAATTTTACCACTGAGCTTTTGAATTGCATGGGCTAAAAAGCTAGGATTAGCAAATACCTCAGGATGGCGTTCGGCTTCGGTTAAAATGGGTAATACTCCAATATTATAAATTAATGATGCCAAGGTAATCGAATCTCTATTTAAAGAGTTTTGCTTATTATTCTTTAAGTAAAATTCCATTAATGCAATTGAGTGACTCGCTACTATTAACGTTTTTTGCCACGCTTTGCCCATGTAACCTTTAATTAGCTCGTTGTTAGATACAAACAATTGCTCCATTGCCATAGCCGTTGCAATATTTTTAATTTGTCGTAAGCCTATGCGAGTAACTGCTTGATGTAAGTTAGATACCTTAACTGAGCGCCCCATAATTGCACTGTTAGCTACTTTAATCATCCGGGCTGTTAGTGCTGGATCATGTGCAATCACATCGGCCATTTGCATCAAATTCACGTCATTATTATCAGCAGCTTGGCGCACTTTAATTGCCACTTCAGGTAAAGTAGGCAGCACCAAAGTGTCGTTATTTATTCTATCAATCAAAATTGTTAACAATGCATTTTCAGTAGACATAACATCCCTATGATTAGTTATTTATAAGCTAAAACAAGCCCTATATTGTTGTTATTATATGCTTGAGTATTACTTAACTTATAGTTAAAGCTAACAAAATTACATAAATTTATTTTTTACTTACTATTTAACATCAATTAATTACACCTCTAACGCCTAAAACTTGCTATTTACCACGGTGTTTTGCTTTAATGCAGTCACTATAAGGCAGTATTTTTAAGATAGTAAGCGCCTTAGCGAACTGCGTACAAATAATAAATCTTACTTTTAAATAGGCAAAATAATGAATTTAAATAAAATTAGCCAAGCAATTATGCTCTCCGGCATCGTTTTTCTTAGTGCTTGTTCAGAGCAAGCACCTTCTTCTAGTAATAAAACGGCTGTTAAAACAGAGCAAGTAAAGCCAGTAGGTCCAACACTTATAAATACCGATAAACAACGTTTAGACATTTACACTGACTTTAGCTTACAAACTGATTTATCACATTTAAGTGATAACCAAAAAGCCATGGTGGCAAAGCTTATAGATGCTTCAATAATTATGGATGATTTATTTTGGCAGCAAGCGTTTGGTGAAAATAAAGAGTCATTTTTAGCTAAACTAGCTGATGACAAAGTGCGTAAATTTGCCGACATAAACTACGGTCCATGGGATCGTTTAAACGGCGATAAAGTGTTTTTATCAAGCTATAAAGAAAAAGCAACTGGTGCACAGTTTTACCCTGCAGATATAACTAAAGAAGAGTTAAATAAAGCTGATCTTGCAGATAAAAATGGGCTTTACTCTATTATTAAACGTGATGAGCAAGGTAACCTTTACAGCGTGCCATATTCTAAAGAGTACGCAACCGAGCTTTTAGAGGCTGCTAACTTGCTACGTGAAGCAAGTAAACTAGCAGACGATAAAGAGTTTGCTAACTACTTAAACCTTCGTTCAGACGCGCTACTAAACGATGACTTTCAAGCGTCTGATTTTGCGTGGATGGATATGAAAAATAACCCTGTAGATGTGGTTATTGGTCCAATTGAAACTTATGAAGACCAATTGTTTGGTTACCGTGCTGCTTATGAGTCTTATGTATTAATTAAAGATTTAGCATGGAGCGAACGCCTGGCTAAATTTGCTGCCTTTTTACCTGAGCTACAAAAAGGCTTACCGGTTGATGATAAATATAAACAAGAAGTTCCGGGATCAGACGCCGACCTAAATGCCTACGACGTTGTTTACTATGCAGGGCACTCAAATGCGGGCAGTAAAACCATTGCAATAAACTTACCAAACGACGAGCAAGTACAGCTTGAAAAAGGCACGCGCCGTTTACAACTTAAAAATGCTATGCGCGCTAAGTTTGACAAAATTTTAGTACCAATTGCAGAGCAACTTATTGTGCCTGAGCAACGTAAGCATATTACCTTTGATGCATTTTTTGCTAATACCATGTTCCATGAAGTAGCTCATGGCTTAGGCATTAAAAATACCCTTACTGGTAAGGGAACTGTGCGCCAATCATTACAAGAACACGCCAGTGCGCTAGAGGAAGGTAAAGCCGATATTTTAGGTTTATACATGATTGAGCAACTACTTAAAAAAGGCGAAATTACTGAAGGTACACTAGAGGATTACTACACCACCTTTATGGCTGGTATATTCCGCTCAGTACGTTTTGGTGCATCTAGTGCTCATGGTAAAGCGAATATGATCCGCTTTAACTTTTTTGCTCAAGAAGGTGCTTTTTCTAAAAATGAAGCCGGTTTATACCGTGTAAATATGGAAAAAATGAGCCATGCTATGGCTAAATTATCGCGCTTAATTTTAACCATTCAAGGTGATGGCGATTATCAAAAAGTAGATCAGCTTATTGCTACGCACGGTAATATTAAAGCAGAGCTAGCAGAGGATTTAGAAAAGCTAAGCCAAGCTAATATTCCGGTTGATGTTACTTTTAAACAAGGCAAAGCAGTGTTGGGCCTTAAATAGTTTATAGCCTATTTACTACCTAAAATAGCCTAGTAAATAAAAACTAAAAAAGCGTTACAGCTCAAAACTGTAACGCTTTTTTATTGAGTTAAAAGTGCTCGGTGTCGTTATTTAAGCTAAACGCTAATTATTTAGTAATAATTACTTAGCAGTAATAACGCTGCGCACTACAGGCTCTAAACTACTCATTCCCCAATGCTTTCCCTTTGCTAGGGCCGATTCAATATCAAGCCCCTCTGCATGAGCAGAAATAGCCATTAAAGCTCCTACTCTATTGCTACTAGCACAATGTAACAGCACAGGTTCGCCGTTTAGTTCTGCCATTATTTTAGCCAGCTTTTGTGCGTTTTCAACGCTAACATCTTGCGCGCCAGCAATTGGCAATGCGTGATACTGCATCCCTAACGAAGCCACCAACTGGGCTTCATCCCAGTCTTGCTCGTTTTCGCCACGTAAATTAATTACGTGCTTTACTCCAGCATTAGCGAGTTGTTTAAGCTGCTCGCTCGTTGGTTGTGCCGCAGACAACGTTTGATTTTCGTGAATAACTAAATTACGCACATCGCTAGTTTTAACTGCTGTAATATTAATAGACTGCTCTGTTGCAAACGCTGCGCCTGTAGTTAATAGCGCAGTGATAAATAATGCATTGGCAAACAACTTAATATGTCTCATCTTGGCTCTCTCTATAAGGTTTTAGAATTAAAAGTGGGCTTTTATTTTTGCTATTTTCTCGTCTTCATATGGCACTGCCGGGTGTTTACCCCATACTGGCGCAGGCCAAGCGGCATCGCTAGTAAAACGCGCAATATGATGAATATGTAATTGCGGCACCATATTACCAAGCGCCGCCACGTTTAATTTATCGGGATTAAATACCCGCATTAATAAATGACTCAATTTTGCCGACTCGCGCAAATAAGTAACTTGCTCATCCTCGCTTAAGTCAATTATCTCTTTTAAACCGGCTTTTTTTGGCACCAAAATAAACCAGGGGTACTGGCTATCGTTCAATAGTAATACTTTACACAGCGGCCAATCGGCAAGCTCTATACAATCGCGCTTAAGCTCTGGGGCTAGTTCAAATGTGGGGTGGGTCATCATAGTGTCCTACTTTGTCTTTAATAATTACCACTTTATAGCATTTAGTTGCAGTTGCACACGCTTGGCTTTACCATTCTAAGCAATATTTATTAAAGCGAAGGCAACCCTGTGCTAAAAAAAATAAAACATCTTTCACTGGCCATCCCTCTGCTAGCAAGTGCTGTTAGCGTACAAGCAAAACCACTCTCGCTAGAGCGTATTTTTGACGACCCGAGTTTATCGGGTAAATCTCCAGTGCAATTAAAGTTTTCGCCCGACGGCAATCGCGTTACTTATTTACAAGGCAAAAGTGACGACTATAACCGCTACGACTTATGGGAATATAACTTAAAAGATAACACCAACCGCATGCTGGTCGATTCAGCTAAGTTATTCTCGGGCCCAGAGAACCTCTCTGACGAAGAAAAAGCACGCCGCGAGCGCCAGCGTATTTTTGGCCAAGGTATTCTTGAATATAAGTGGTCTAAAGATGGTAAAGCGTTATTGTTCCCACTTAACGGCGATTTGTATTACTACGAACTAGCAGCAAATAAAAGTAAAAAACTCACCAATACCGAGGCATTTGAAACCGATGCTCGCTTTTCGCCCAAAGGTAATTTTGTATCTTTTATTCGCGAGCAAAACCTGTACGCTTTAGCGCTCGATTCTGGTAAAGAAATACAATTAAGTAGCGATGGCGGCGGCATTATTAAAAATGGCATGGCCGAATTTGTTGCACAAGAAGAAATGAGCCGTATGACCGGCTATTGGTGGGCCGACGACGAGTCTAAAATTGCCTTTACTCGCGTTGACGAAAGCCCAGTAAAAGAAGCGCTACGCAACGAAATTTACGCCGACGAAGTAAAACTATTCAATCAACGTTACCCATTTACTGGCACTAACAACGTTAAAATACAGCTTGGCGTAGTTACCTTAAACAATCAGCAAGTGGATTGGGTTGATTTAGGCAAAGATGAAGATATTTACCTTGCCCGAGCAAAATGGTTAAAAGATAGTAATACGCTCTCGTATCAATGGCAAAACCGCTCACAGCAAACGTTAGAGCTGCGCTTTTATAACAGCAAAACTAAAAGCCAAAAAGTAGCGCTCACCGAAAGTAGCGATACCTGGATAAACTTACACTTTGACCTTGAGTTTTTAAAAGACAAAAAGCATTTTGTGTGGGCGTCTGAGCGTGATGGTTTTAAACATTTATACCTTTATCGCACCAATGGCCAATTAGTACGTCAAATTACTAACGGCGAATGGGCGGTCGATAGCTTAAAAGGCATAGATGAGAAAAAAGGCCTCGTTTACTTTTCAGGCAGAAAAGACACCCCACTCGAAAGCCACTTATACAGTGCCTCGTTATTTAAAAAAGGCGATATTAAACGCATTACCGAGCAAGGCCAATATCACGACGTCGTACTTGCCAAAGACAACAAAACCTTTATTGATAATAGCTCGGCGGTTAATCAGCCAAACGCTGCAGCTCTGCGTAAAATAAATGGCGAGTTTATTACTTGGCTTGAAGAAAACAAGCTAGATAACACGCACCCGCTTACGCCTTACTTAAGTGATTTAGCGACGCCTGAATACGGCACACTTAAAGCCGAAGACGGCCAAGTAATGCATTATAGGTTATTTAAACCAAGCAATATAAGTGACGCTAAAAAACACCCTGTTATTGTAAACGTATACGGTGGCCCACATGCACAGCGAGTAACTAATAGCTGGCGTAGTAAAAACCTATATTTTCAATATATGGCGCAACAAGGCTATGTGATTTTTCAACTTGATAACCGCGGCTCATACAACCGTGGCAAAAAGTTTGAAGATGCTATTTATAAAAATTTAGGTGAAGTAGAAGTTGCTGATCAAATTAAAGGCGTGGAATTTTTACGTACGCTTGATTATGTAGACCCACAACGTATTGGTATTTACGGCCACAGTTATGGCGGTTACATGGCACTAATGACCATGTTTAAAGCTGGCGATTACTTTAACGCAGGTGTTTCTGGCGCGCCAGTAACCGACTGGGCACTTTACGACACTCATTATACTGAGCGTTATTTAGGCCACCCGGCCACTAATGCTAAAGGCTATGAAAACAGTGCGGTATTTCCGTATATTGACGGCTTAAAAGGTCCATTAATGATTTACCACGGCATGGCCGACGACAATGTGTTGTTTACTCATGCCACTAAATTATTTAAACAATTACAAGATACCAATAAACCGTTTGAAATGATGACCTACCCAGGCTCTAAACACAGCCTACGCGGTAAAACAGTGCAAACGCACCTACACCAAACCATTACTAACTTCTTTAATCGTCATTTTAATGTTAAATAACAACTAAATGTTGAATAAATAGACTAAAGGCTGATTATAAATCAGCCTTTTTTTTGCCTTAATAAGTGCTAAGTTTAGTTATATAAATAAACTTAATAAAAGCACAGCAGTGCTGTACCCATTAAGGAATAAACATATGCTCAACCTTCGTCGTTTTACTATTTTTCAGCGTTTTGCACTGTTAGTTGGTATCGTTGTATTGGGACTGGTTATATTAAGTATTTCGAGCTTAAGTAATCAGTATCAAGCGCTTAAAAATGAGCAATATCTTAAAACTCAAAACCTAGTAGAAACCGCCTATAGCGTTATTGATCACTTTTATAATCTTGAGCAAAGTAATACCCTCACCCAACAACAAGCGCAGTCGCAAGCTTTAGCTACAATTAGTGCCCTTAGGTACGATAATACCAACTATTTTTGGATAAATGACTACCACCCAAAAATGATAATGCATCCATTTAAGCCAGGCTTAAATGGTACAGATTTAACTAATAACAAAGACCCCGATGGCACAGCATTATTTGTAGAAATGGTAAAGGTGACTCAACAAGCAGGTTCAGGGTTTGTACCTTATAAATGGCCTAAACCAGGTAAAGACAAACCAGTTGATAAAATAGCGTTTGTGAAGGGCTTTAACCAATGGCAATGGGTTATAGGTTCGGGCGTGTACCTCGACAGTATTGATGGTGCATTTGCTGAGCAACGTAATTTAATAATTATAAATGCCGTGGTAATGATTATTGCACTGATTATATTAAGCTACTTTATTGGTAAAAGTATTATTACTCCAACACGCTTAGCTGCCGACATGATGAAAGATATTTCCCAAGGCGAAGGCGATTTAACCCGCAGCTTAGATGAAACCGGAAATGACGAAATATCTGAGCTTTCTCATTCATTTAACGCGTTTATATTGAAAATGCGCGAATCGTTAACGCATGTATCGCAAAGCGCACACGATGTTAATCAACATGCGCATACCGTTGACGAAGCAAGTAAAACAAGCCAATCATTTATTGAATTACAAAACGACAGTAGCACTCAGGTAGCTGCAGCAATGGAGCAAATGACCCATCAAATTCATGATGTGAGTCGCAATGCTGAAGCCGCCGAGCAAGCTGCAAACGATGCAGCTAGTAATGCATCATCAGGTAAAAATGTCGTTGCCAATACAATAACGGCGATTGAAACACTCTCCAGTAATATAGAAACCGTGAGCCGAGTTACCGCCGATTTAGCCAGCGAAAGTAATAATATAGGATCAGTTCTTGAAGTAATTAGAAGTATTTCAGAGCAAACTAATTTACTTGCCCTTAATGCTGCGATTGAGGCTGCCCGTGCAGGTGAACACGGCCGTGGGTTTGCCGTTGTGGCAGACGAGGTGCGTACTTTAGCAAGCCGTACTGGTAAAAGCACCGACGAAATTCAAGCTATGATCACTAAGCTGCAAAACGGTGCAAAAGCAGCGGTAGAAGCGGTGAAGTCGAGCCAAGCTCTTTCAGCATCAACGGTTGAGCAGGCATCATCAGCAAACACATCATTAAATGAAATTGAACGCTTAGTTAGTGTGATCACCGAAATGAACAGTCAAATAGCGCGTGCTACTGAGCAGCAAACTTTAGCTGCAGATGAAGTGAACTTGCGTATTAACGATCTAGCTAATTCAACTAAAGAGTCACTCGATAATACCAAGCAATTAACCGGTGCCAGCGAGCAGTTAAAACAAAGTAGCTCACAACTCTCAAGTGTAGTAACTCGTTTTAAATTAGATTAAAAATTAAAAGCCCTGTATTTACAGGGCGTTGTTAATTACTACTTTATGGTAATTACAAACAGTAACTAGCAAATAAACTACTTACCGAGGCTGCCGTTGGCTTGCCATGCTGCCAATCGCCGCCCTCTACTGCGCTACCCGCTATGTCCATATGTACATAAGGTAGTGGCTGAGCTGAGTCGTTACCATGCTTGTCTAAGCCGCCAACAATTGCTAAAAACGCCATAGGGAACTGATGTCCTCGTGCCGTTACAGCCGATGCTGCGTTATTACTAGAAAGTACATCGTCTGCTAAAGTACGCGGCTTGATAAAGTCATAATCCTCACGACGAGAACGCGATACTTCTGCGCCATCGGCCCATAAGTCGCCGTTATCAGCGAGCTTTCGTGAAATATTAGCACTACGTGCTGGTCCATTTTCAACGTAAGCACCATAAGGACCCATAGCGCGGGCTGCATGGCCGGTTAAAGTGGCCACTGTAAATAGCGTTGGGTTAATTTGGTTTTTAGCTAAATCTTTCATTTCACTTAACAGGTCGCCCATAGCTAAGCGCCCTTCTGCATCTGTATTACCTATACGTACTCGCACACCTTCACGGCTAGTAATAATTTCATCTGGTACAAAACAATCAGAGCCAATTGAGTTACGTACTACCGCTAAGTAAGCAATTACTTTAACGCCCTTAGGTTGGTAGTCGGCCACTGCTTTCATAAAGCCGGCCACAGAAGCTGCACCGCCCTTATCGCGGCTCATGCCCGCCATATGGCCGCCCACTTTTAAATCAGCGCCGCCGGTATCGTATACTAAGCCTTTACCTACAAACATGAGTGTACGAGTTACCTCGCCCTCTGGTACATATTCTAATTTAACTACACGCGGGTGATGATGCTCAACAGCGTACGATGCACGAGCTACTGTGCTAAGCATAGGGTAGTTTTTATCTATAACTGCAAGGTCATCAATAACATCAACTACAACATTACTGCCTTTAAATAAATCAACACAGTAATCTGCAAAACGTGGCGGCGCCATGCGCTCAGGCTCAGTGCCACATAAATCACGCGCTGCGTATTGTCCAGCTGCAAGTGCATTCACTGCTTTAATTGTTTGCTCTGTGGCATCAACCAAACCAATTTGCGTAATTGGCTCAATAGCCTCGCCATGATATTCGCGCGCTTCTAATGGCTGCCACAATGCTTGGCAAGTTCCTAAGTAAGCAACTTCTAGCGCATGCTGATAACGGCTGTCGGCATTTATATTAGGCAAGTAAATAGCAGGGTTAACACTGCCCGATGCTTTAGCTTCATTTATTGCTAATTTTGCAGCATCAAAATAACGGCGTACATCGTCGTAGTCTCTATTTAATGGCCCAGTAGGCGCCAGTACTACACGTTTATTGTTAATAACTAATAAAGTTACTTGCTTACCGATACGTGAATCTACTTTTGCTTGCGCTGCAATAGCATCGCGTAATGGGTTATTAGTTAATTGAGAAAAGTCATCACTAATTATAATAAGTGCGTCATGCGCGTTGCATTCAAGGCTAGCGCTCACTGGCTGAGCCACTACTGCTTTAGGGTATGCCATAAATAAAGGTCCTGTTAAAAACATAAGCCTCTATTATCGTTGATTTGAATATTGAAGACCAGCAAGCTGCGATAAGCTCCCAGCTTAAGTTAACATGCGCTGGCAACTTGTCACTACAGGGTTTACATATCAAGTATGCTCAGCTGCAAATTGTGTTGCGGCTGATTCTTTATTCCTACCCCAATACCTAACAAACGCACTGGTTGCTGTAAGCCGCGTTGATACGCTTTAGCTAATAGTTCGCTAAAAATATCGCTATTTAATTGCTGATGCGCCTGATCGGCTGAGGTCACTACAAAATTGGCAAATTTCACTTTAACACTAAGTTTATTTACCTGATTTTGCAGCTGCTGCTTGTTTAGTCGAGTGGTTAACTCCTCAAGCAGTGAAGGAAGTTGTTCTAGGCATTCTTGTAAACTATTTTTATTGTACTCATAAGTATGCTCAACGCTTAGCGATTTACGTACGCGCTCAGTAGACACCCGGCCTATGTGTTCACCAGCGCACTTTTGATATAACGACACGCCAAAATTACCTACATGTTGCTGCATCCAATTTACGCCTTTTTTGCGTACATCTTGGCCTGTATACAAACCTTTTAAGTTAAGCTTTTCGAGCGTGACCTTACCTACCCCCGGAATTTTACCCAGCGGTAGCTGTGCTAAAAAGGCATCAACCTGATCGGGCAATACTACAAACTGACCATTGGGTTTGTTTTCGTCACTGGCTATTTTGGCAATAAATTTAATTGGCGCAATACCAGCCGAGGCAGTAAGCCCTGTGGCATTATAAATATCAGCACGAATTTGCTGCGCAATAAGTGTAGCGCTGCCTTTACACTGCTCACTATGGGTTACATCTAAATAGGCTTCGTCAAGAGAGAGGGGTTCAATTAAATCTGTATAGCGACTAAACACGGCACGTATTTGCGTCGACACGTCTTTATAAACAGCCATACGCCCAGGCACTATAACTAAGTCGGGGCATAACTGCTTAGCATGATAATTAGACATAGCCGAGCGCACGCCATATTCCCGAGCAATGTAATTTGCAGTAGAGAGTACGCCACGGCGACTATTACCACCAATTGCTAGTGGTACATTGGCAAGTTTAGGGTTGTCGCGCATTTCGACCGCCGCATAAAAGCAGTCCATATCTATATGAATAAACTTTTTCATTACCACTATAACAACTGTTTATTTATACAGCCATTATTATAGAATCACCTGTAATTAGCAAGCTTGTACCCTATTAAAAACAGCGTTTATTATTTTTACGCTTTTTAAAAGAGTACAGCCAAAACCCTGCTTCCAACGCAAAGCCCACAACTGTTAAAGCAATTACACCCGATGCATTACCCATCGCGTAGCAAATAAATGCAGCTATAAAAACTAAACAGACTAAAAGCCAATTAACGACACTTTTCATACATATCTCCCTAGCTGTGTTATATAACAATAAAGCTTTTATTTAATTAAACCAAACATAAAATACCCTAGGTTAATTACCTTGAGGTAATAACCCCATATTGATAACCTAAACACTTTAAAATTAAAGGGCGTAAATGTATGCAAACGTTTAAAGATCAACATCCTATTCATACTGATATTACTGTGGCATGGGGAGATATGGATGCCCTGCAACACGTAAATAATGTCGTTTATTTACGCTATTTTGAAATAGCTCGCATCGATTTTTTAAATAAAATAAATCTTTTTGAAACCATTAGCAGCAAAGGTATTGGCCCTGTGATCAGCGAAAACACCATTCGCTATAAACGCCCGGTTACTTTTCCCGATACTCTCACTGTAGGTGTCACCATTAGCGATATTAAAACAGATCGCTTTATGATGAACTACAACGTGTTTAGCCACGCGCAAAATGCCATTACCACTACGGGCACTTCGCAAGTCGTAATGTTTGACTTTCAAACTGGTAAAAAGTCGCCAATCACTGAGCCGCTTTTATCTGCTATACAGCAATATACCCAAAACTAAGCCAGTAAATAAGGAGCTTATATGCAATACAACCCACTAGGTAGCAGTGGTGTAAACGTCTCAAGGGTCTGCTTAGGTAGTATGACGTGGGGGTTACAAAACACGCAAAGCGATGCAGATCAGCAAATAGCTTATGCGCTTGAGCAAGGTGTTAACTTTATTGATACCGCCGAAATGTACGCTGTACCGCCATCTCCCGACACCTACGGCAAAACAGAGCAAATTATTGGCAACTGGTTAGCGCGCAATCAAGATAAACGTAGCGACATAGTACTTGCCACTAAAATTGCCGGAAACGGTTTAGAGTGGATACGTGAAGGTAGCAATATTACCCACCAAACAGTCATTGCCGCGGTTGATGATTCGCTTAAACGCTTGCAAACCGATTACATTGATTTATACCAACTACACTGGCCCAACCGCGCCACGCCACATTTTGCTAAACAATGGCCAGGAATGCTTAAATTTACCGAGGTAGATTCGCAGCAACAAACTGCCGATATGCTCGATATATTAGAAGGTTTAAACGACTGCGTAAAAGCCGGAAAAATAAAACACTGTGGCCTTTCAGACGATACACCTTGGGGTGTTAACCAGTTTTTAAACTTAGCTAAAGAGCATAATTTACCGCGCATGGTGTCGATTCAAAACGAATTTAGCCTAGTACACGCCAAAGATTGGCCTTACTTAATAGAACAATGTGTACACGAAGATATTGCTTATTTACCTTGGTCACCATTAGCTGCGGGTTCATTAACCGGTAAATATTTAAACGGCGCACGCCCTGAAGGAACGCGTTGGACCTTTATGCAACGTAACGGTATTTTCCGCGATACGCCAAACGCACAACAAGCAATAAAGCAATACGTAGAACTTGCTCACGCCCATAATTTAACCCCAGCAGAACTTGCCCTAGCTTGGTGTAATAAAGTAGATGGCGTAACTTCTACTATTATTGGTGCCACGTCTATGGCGCAATTAAAAGAAGATATAGGCGCGTTTAACCTTACTTTAAGCGATGAAATTCTCGGCGCTATTAATCGTATTTTTAGACAATACCCTATGCCTTATTAAGCTAATGCGCATTAATTAAAAAGACCAAGTTAAAAGTAAAAACCGCAAGCTAAGTGCACCTACTCCATAGATGCACTTTTAACTTTGCATTATTACTCGGCCTGCCATTTATGCGCTAATATACGTTGCTCATTGGCGTACAGCGTGACACTAAATATACTGCCCGCCGTTACTTCACCAACCCCTGCAGGTGTGCCGGTCATTATCACGTCGCCATCTTCTAAGTACATAAAGTCACTAATTTCAGCTAAAATTTGCGCTGGTTTATGTAACATAAAATCGCTATTGCCTTGTTGTATTAGTTGATCGTTTATTTTGAGCTCAAAGCTAAAATGTTGCATGTCCTCGCTAAGCTCAACAAACGGCGTTAATAGCACAGAGCCGTCAAACGCTTTTGCTCGCTCCCACGGCAAGCCTTTGTTTTTTAACTTAGCCTGCACTTCGCGTTTGGTTAAATCAAGCCCCAAGCCAACGCCAACTAAACGACTATTTTTTACCACAAAGCAAAGCTCGGTTTCGTAATGTAAAACATCCTTATTATGCTTTGCTAGCAACTTAGTACCAATTGCACTATTAGGCTTATTAAATAACACCATTTGCTCTGGCAGTTCATTATTTAACTCTGCAATGTGTGCGGTGTAATTACGCCCTACACACACCACTTTTGAGGGCAATACGTTGTCACAACCCAATATTACTAACTGCATAAATCAACTCTATATTGTTGGTTAAATAAGTGTTTCGAGCAAAGCTAAATTAATTGGTTTAAGCAGCACTTGCTCAATTTCAAGCTGTTTAATTTTTACTGGATCAGGTTCCATACCACTAACAATAACGCGCTTTAATTTTGGATAATGTTGTTTTATGTGGTTTGCTAAATCTAAACCACTGCCGTCGGGCAGGTTCATATCTAGCAGTACTTTATCGTAGTTAGCGTCTGCTTTAAGTATGGCTAAACAATGCTCATAACTGCTTGCTATTTGTGTTTCAACCCCTAAGCTTTCTAGTAAAAGTTGCGTTATTTGCGCCGCATCGGCGTCGTCTTCTACTAATAAAAAGCGGGTATTACTATGGGTAACTTCGGGGGGAATTAATACATCTGCTGTTTTATTATTTTTACTAAGCGTATCTTGTAAGCACTGATACAGTAAGTTGGAATCGACTGGTTTTGCTATCACATTATTAAACCCTAATGCCGATAACTCATTATGAATGCCTTTCATAGTTGCTGCCGTTAAGGCAATAATTGCGCCTTCAAAGCCAATTTTTCTAAGCTCTATGGTGGCTTCTTTTCCGCCCATAATTGGCATATGTATATCCATAAAAATAGCGTCGTAGTCTATTCCTTGTTGCTGGGCATTACGTACTTTTTCAAGCGCTTGCTTACCGTGCTCAGCGTAATCTACTTTTGCTCCTGCAGAAGTGATCATGTGGCCAACTAAAACGCGTAAATCACGTAAATCATCAACCACTAATACCCTACCATTAACTTTACATGGTGCATTTTTTTGCTGCATATTAGGGGTTAAGTCGAGCCTTAATATGCTACGCTCTACATTTTTAATATTGCCCGGATAGAGCGAAATAATAAATTTAGAGCCTTTGCCTATTGCTGAATCTAAGGCTATTGAGCCCTGCATTCTGTTAAGTAGCTCAGTACAAATAGCAAGTCCTAAACCTGCACCGCCCACTGCACGCGACTCAACATCGGCTATTTGTTCAAACGGTTTAAATATAAGCGCTTGTTTTTCGGGGGCAATGCCCATGCCCGAGTCTTCAATACTAAAAAATAGCATTTCACGGTCGCTAACAAACTCAGTCCAAGCACAAAGAGTTATTTCGCCTTGCTCGGTAAATTTAATTGCATTGTTGATAATGTTTATAAGTATTTGTCGAAGGCGAGTTGCGTCAATATTAACGATTAAAGGCAAGGGTTGCAGCGATTCAAAGCGTAATGACAAGCCCTTATCAAGCGCCGACACTCGCATTAAAGTAAATACGTCAGCCATTAAGCTATCAAGATTTACATCACTGCAATTAAGTTCAAGCTTATCGGCCGCTATTTTTGATAAATCGAGGACGTCATTAAGTAAGCTTAATAAGTGTTTACCATTGCGATAAATTACACCTAGCTCGTTTTCGGCTTGTTTACTAAAGTCGCTTTGCATTAATAATTCGGTGTAACCTAAAACCGACGACAGCGGGGTACGTAGTTCGTGGCTTAAGTGCGCTAAAAAGCGATCTTTCGAGCGGTTTTCGGCTTCGGCTTTTAATCGTTCGAGTCGCTCATCTTCAACATCGCGACGGGCTAAAGCATAACGTATTGCGCGCGCAAAGCGGCTAGTGGTCATTTCACTTTTAACTAAATAGTCTACAGCGCCGGCATCAAGTGCAGCCGAATCTAACGCTTCATTAGATTGCCCTGTTAACATAATTATTGGGCCACTAAAGCCGTTTTTTATTGCTTGTTTTAATACACTTAAGCCATCTGAGGCACCTAAGCGATAATCTAGCAGACAAATGTCATGCTTATTCTCACTAAGTACTTTAACTGCTTGCTTAGGGTCGCTAACCCACTCAATCTCAAATGTATGGGAACTGAGCTGCTCAAGATAATCGCTAGTAAGAATATAATCATCTTCATCATCTTCAACAAGTAGCAGCTTGGTTGCCTTAATAGACATGCAATCTCCCGTTTTAGTGGCTGTTTTTAATCATTATAAGTATTTGGTAACTCTACAAACTCAACCCAGTACTTACCGAGTGCTTTCATTAGTTCAACTAAACCATCAAAGGTAACTGGCTTAGTTATATACGACGCAGCACCTAAGTCGTAGCCTTTAACCATATCTTCTTCTTGCTTTGAGGTAGTTAAAATAACAACAGGTATACCCTTTAAGCATGGGTTTGCTTTAATAGCTTGCAATGCCTCGCGGCCATCCATACGTGGCATATTTAAGTCTAATAAAATTAAACCTGGTCTGGGTGATGTATCTTTTTGCTCAAATTTACCTTTTCGCTCCAAGTACTCTAATAGCTCCACACCATCTTCAACAAAATGTAACTCGTTAAGTACACGGCTTTCGGTGAGGGCATCTTGAGTTAATAAACGATCATCTTCATCATCATCAGCCATTAAAATAGTGATTGGTTTTACTTTCGTAAGTGGCATTTAAGCCTCTCCTTGCAATGTGAAAAGCTCGCTTTCCACAGGTAGTTTTATTATGAAGCTTGCACCCTCACCCATGTTACTTTGTGCTGTTATAGTACCGCCATGACGCTCTACTATACGCCGACAAACAGATAAACCTATGCCGGTGCCTTTATATTGCGAACGCCCATGTAAACGCTGAAATGGAACAAATATTTTATCTGCATAATCTGGCGAAAAACCAATACCGTTGTCTTTAACGGTAATTATTTGCCAACAAACTTCGGTATTATGCCCTTCACTAAACTCACTCGTTTTTATGTGTTCAATATTAATAACTGGTTGTTGTTCTGGATGCCTAAATTTAACTGCGTTTGAAATTAAGTTTAAAAATAACTGTTGCATCTGGCTTGGGTCGGCCTGAATTATTGGCATATCGCCCACATTAACCTGTGCATTAGATTCTTTAATAGCAATTTCTAAATCACTTAAAATATCATTTAATACACTACTTAAATTGGTATCAACAAAATTTTTGCCACGAGTGGTAATACGCGAAAACTCTAATAAATCATTAATTAAATTAGACATGCGCTGCGCTGCATTTTTCATGCGTGCTATATAATCCATACCTTTTTCACCTAGCTCGTCTTTAAACATAGTTTCGAGACGATCACTAAATGCTTGAATTTTACGCAGTGGTTCTTGCAAGTCATGGCTTGCTACAAACGCAAACTCTTCTAGCTCGCGGTTACTGCGGCTCAACTCATCTGAATAAAGCGTTAGTTCTTGAGTTCGCTCTGTCACTTTACTGGCTAAAGCTTCGTTTTGTTTTTCAAGCTCTGCACGATACTGCGCAGTATTTCTTAAATTTAACCGTGTAAGTACAAACATGCCTATAATTAGCAAACCACTAGTGACTGCGGTAATAACAAAAGTAATTTTAGCTTCATTTTTTATTTTTGCTAACTTAGAAAAATGACTAACTTTAAACAGCATTTCTCGATCTTGAATTTCGTTTACCGCTAAGCGAATTTGTTTATACAGCTCTCGTCCTTTGTCTGTGTTTACTAAATACAGCGCTCTGCGCTCTTTATTATTTTGCGCTAAGTTAACGGTCTTTTTTAATTCAATTTCCTTTTGAGCCACTAACGATAATAACAGCGCAATGCGCTCTGCCTGACCATTAATTTCTGAACTTAACGATTTCACATACTCAGTTTGTGATTCAAGCTGCTCAAGTGCATCGTAATAAGGAACTAAATAATCACTTTTTTCTGTAAGTAAATAACCTCGCTGACCCGACTCTGCCTGCACAACTGACAAATGTAACTTTTCGATAGCTGTAGTGAGCATATTGGTATTATCTAAGCTATTTTGTGTTTGGCTTAACCCGTGTATGGTATTTACTGCCAAAAATGCGTTACCAATAATAATAGATAACACCACAACAATAAATGTTGCCCAAATGACATTAGCTTTACTTGGTTCTTTTTGCGTACTCATTTAGCATCCTAATTCAAAGAGATAAATTATTGCGAGTCTGTAATTGTTTGTAAGCTTTCGCTGCACTGTTGGCAGTTAGCAATAATTTTATTTAGCGCATCGAGTGCTTTCTCTTTTGGCATATCGTTTTCTAGCACCAGCTTTATAAGCTCTGCATTCATCGAAATTCGATTAAGTGGTGCTCTAGCATCGTGTACTAACTCATTCAGAGGTTTTTTACTGTCATTGCTCATTGTTTTCCTCAAATTTTATTTATATTCGCCAATGCCACCATAAGCATTTAGGCGGTTATAAAGTGTTTTAGTACTAATACCCAGCATTTGTGCAGCCAAGGTTTTATTACCTTGTACTTTATCGAGCGTGGCATGAATAAGTTCTTTTTCTACTTCCTCAATGGTTTGTCCTGCCGACACTTGCTTGTCGTTAGTTTGGCTATTCACTTTTGAAAATGGCGACTCTAAATTATCGGGTAAGGTAATATCACTGGTTTGTGGATCGCTCATAATAAACGCACGATGTATGGCATGGCGCAGTTCGCGCACGTTACCAGGCCAGTCATAGCTTTGTAGCTCTTTTAACTGGTCGTTATTCCAGTTAAATGCGGTGCCATTTTCATCATTTAATTGCTCTAAAAAGGCGTTTGCTAATAGTGGAATATCTTCTTTACGATCGCGCAGTGCCGGTATATCAATAGGAAACACTGCCAATCTAAAGTAAATATCTTCACGAATAATATTATTTTGCGCTAAATCGGTAAGCGAGCGGTTAGTGGCGGAAATAACTCGGCAATTTGTAGGTATTTCGCGGTTTCCGCCAACACGTGTTACTTTTTTTGTTTCTAGCACGCGCAGTAAGTTAGGTTGCATACCAATTGGCATTTCGGTTACTTCGTCTAAAAATAACGTGCCGTCATTTGCTTGTTCAAACACGCCTTCTTTACGTGCAATAGCACCGGTAAATGCGCCTTTTTCATGGCCAAACAGCTCACTACTAATTAACTCTTTTGAAAAACCACCACAGTTACTTGCCACCAGCGGTCCTCCACATTCGCTGGCATTATGAATGGCCTGAGCAACCACTTCTTTACCCGCACCACTTTCGCCCATAAGCATTACGTTGGCGTGGGTTTTAGCCACTCGCTCTATCATGGTGTACAGCTTATGCATTGCTGTAGACTCGCCTATTAGCGTACCAAAGTGGCGGGTTATAGCTGATGATTTCGTTTTTTTAATGGTTTTTTTCGGGCCATTTAACACCCTTTCAAGATCTTCACGCTGCAATGGCTTTAATAAATGCGCAACATTAGGTTCGCACATGTCGGCTAAAATCCCCTTTACCGAAGGGTGCCCAGATATTAGAGTTATTTTAGGTGAATGGCCTATCATTTTTAAATGATCAAGTAGGTGTAAGCCGCTACCGTCGGGGAGCATAAAGTCGAGCAGTATGTGATCAAAACTATTGTTTTCTAGCCACTGATGGGCTTCTTTTAAACTGGTTGCTGTACTTATGTTATGGCCGAGGAATTCGACTATATGACAAACCACGTCACTAAACTCAACGTCATCGTCCACTAATAGTATATTTAACATGATTAATCCCTATGCTTTTTTATTATTCTACTTGGCCTTAGCACTAAAAGAAAGGCGCGCTATTTGTCGCTTAAATTACAGAGCTTATATTATTTAGTTACATTTTCATCAGTGAACAGTGTAAGCATACTTGATGTACTTAAACTTAAAAAACACTCACTTTATATACTATTTAATAAAAACCTAAAATAAATAACTGATATAATTTAACTTTATTACAGGAGAGCCAATGCGCCCATTAAAAACCCTCATTCACCCAAGTATTAATATTGAACAAGGCAGCCAATTTACACGTATTACCGCCCGCGCTATTGCCATGCATAAACAGCATATTTTATTAATGTATACAAAGAGATACGATGACTTTAGTTTACCTGGTGGCGGTGTTGATGAGCACGAAAGTATAGAGCAAGGGTTAATACGTGAGCTACAAGAGGAAACCGGCGCACAAAATATAGTAATAAAAAAAGAGTTCGGCCTATATGAAGAGTACCGCCCTTGGTACAAAGACGACTTTGACATTATTCATATAAAGTCTTATTGCTATGTATGTAATATTGACCAAAAGTTAGGCCAAACGCAGCTTGAACACTACGAGCAACAAAATGGTATGGTTGCCAAGTGGGTAGATATAAATGAAGCAATTGAGCATAACGAGCGAACACTTGCCACCAGCGATAAGCAGGGGCTGTCGATTATTCGCGAAACCTATTTACTCAAAGAAATAGCTAAACAGTTATAGCCTGTAATTAGCTTTACTTACACCTGAGTAAAGCTCAACAAGGTATTTTTTTTGTGCTATAAAAACGATACAAGCCAACTAAATTACTGCTTAAAAATAAGCTTTCCATAACAATAGCGACCGGTGAGCCTGCAAAAACGTTATGGCTTATCCAAAATAAAGTACCTACAACCATACATAAACGCATATGTAAGTCGTGCTTTTGAAACGATGCAAACGTTTGAATTAACGTCGCAATAAGTGCCAGTGCGCTAAACCAATCTTGCCAAGTAAAATAAACAGCCACGCAACACAGCAGCATAAAAGCATACATTGCCCACGTTTTACGTGCATAAATGCAGTAAAAATACCTAAAGGCGGCAATTAACATTAAGCAACCTGCGCTATTGTGCCCCAACATAAAAAAGTGCACTGCAGTCAGCAATACCGACATAAATAAGCAGGTTAAAATTAACGAACGCGACTTAAACTGAAACGAAGCAAGATCAAGTAATGTTGCTATAGCAACTAACGACTGAGCAATTAAAAACATAGTGACTCCTTAAAACAGCAAGTCTAACTAGCTTTAACGTTATTACTCTTAACTTAAGTTAAGTCGTTTACGAATTCTTGATAAAGAAATTGCCGAAATACCAATATACATAGCCACTTGAGTTAAACTTAGCTGCGCCAACCAATGGGGCTTTTCGGCTAATAAATAACGGTAGCGTTGCTCGGGTGTATTAAGCAATAAAAATGCTTCTTTGGCCTCTTTAAATATAAGCTGCTGCGCAATAAGTTGTTGCTTAATTATTTGCCATTCGGGTTGATTAAATACATTCAATGGGACGCTAATAACGCTTACCCTATTAATTACTTTTAGTTGATAAAACGCTTCGGTATTCGTTAGCCAGTTTCCATAAAGTAGCGCAAACTCATCTTTAAAGTAAAACTCCTTACACCTTTGCCCGCCCTGTGCATCATCATGTATTGCACCTAACACCCCATCAAGAATTAAATAGCCATAACGCTGCTTTTGCCCTTGTTGTAACAATACGGTATCGCGCGCTATATGCTTAATTGGGTATTGCGCTGCAAGTTGCAGTTTTAAATTTTCAGCAAGTTCTTGATAGCTATCGCCTAGCGGCAAGATTGAAATTTCATTCATTTATATTAACCATTTTTTGATGAGGGTTTACTGGCTCTAACTAGCAAGCTAATAATAAAAAGCTAAGCCTAAAAACACGTAAATTACTTTAATTTTCTTGTAAATTTTGCAGCTACTTGCATTATTTACAATAATATAACAGATAAATAAACTATAAAAATATTAAATTCATATTATAAAAAACATTAAATTTATTAATAACATAAACTTATAAATAAACTCGAATAGAACCTTAACTGGCATTACCTTTGCACTTCTCAGTACAGACAAACATAGAGGAGATTACAATGAGCAACACAGTTAATACGATCAATCCAACAACTGAGCAAATCATTAATACCTATACGCTGCTGTCGCAACAGCAAGCTGAGCAGGTAATCGAAAAATCTCATCAAACCTATTTACAGTGGCGCTTAGTGTCAGTGACCGAACGTGCAAAACACTTAAACAAATTAGCTTCATTATTCGAAGAGCAAAAAGATGCCATAGCCAAGCTTATGACCGAAGAAATGGGTAAAGTATACGCCCAAGGTTTGCAAGAAGCTGAACTGTGCGCAGGCATTTGTCGTTACAGTGCCGAGCACGGCCCTAAAATTCTTGCTGATGAAGAACGTGACATGGACGGCGGTCGCGCAATTGTTAGCTATCAGCCTACGGGTGTACTACTTGGCATTCAGCCTTGGAACTTTCCGCTTTACCAGGTAATTCGTTACAGCGCCGCTAATATTATGGCCGGCAACACCACAGTGTTAAAGCATGCCAGTAATGTATTTGGTATGGCCGAAAAAATTGAAACCTTGTTTAAACAAGCCGGATTTCCTGAGCACTGCTTTAGTAACCTACTTATTGATGGCAAAACAGCCAGCGCACTCATAGCGCATAAAGCGATTAGCGGCGTTACCTTTACCGGTAGCGATAGCACAGGTAAAAAAGTGGCCGAGCAAGCAGGTAAATACGTTAAAAAAACCGTACTAGAGCTTGGTAGTAACGACGCATTTTTAGTACTTGATGACGCCGATTTAGAGCTTGCCGTAAAAACCTGTGTAACAGGACGTATGATCAACAACGGCGAAACGTGTGTTTCGGCAAAACGTTTTGTAGTGGTTGAGTCTCTGTATGATGACTTTAAAGCGAAAGTAAAACAGCAGTTTGAAGCCATGAAAATGGGCGATCCAATGGCCGACGGCACTGATTTAGGCCCAATGGCACGTAAAGATTTACGCGATGGTATTCACGAGCAAGTAATGCAATCGGTTAAAGCAGGAGCAAACATAGTCACCGGTGGTGAAATACCAGAGCAAACCGGCTTTTACTACCCTCCTACGCTACTTGATAATTTAGCGCCAGGCATGCCAGCATACGATGACGAATTATTTGGCCCTGTTGCCTCGCTTATAAAAGCGAAAGACAACAACGATGCAATGAAAATTGCTAACTCGTCTCGCTATGGTTTAGGTGGCGGCATTTTCTCAAAAGACGAGAAAAAAGCCATTGAGCTGGCTAAAAAGCACTTCGACACCGGCATGATCAACATAAACGGCTACGGTTTAGCGCAACCAAACTTACCATTTGGTGGAGTTAAAGAAAGTGGCTACGGTCGAGAGCACGGCGGCTTTGGCATGCGCGAATTTGTGAACGTTAAAAGCATCATGATCCACAGCTCATAAACTTACTATAAAGTACGAGTACTAAACACTCGTTACTAGAAAGTAAAATAAAACACCGCGCTAATTCAGCGCGGTGTTTTTGTATTCAATTTATCTAACATCAATTTTTGTTATTACGATTTTATATCGCACTTTTACTCATCATTTTTATCACGTGCTAAAACGCAGCACCTAAGCTCTTTATAAATTAATTACTGAAAGCTTAACTCTTTTCAAACACTGGCACTTTGCGTTTATCTGCTTTGCTCATAGCGAGTTGTTGAATCTCTTCTTGCTTGTGCTGCGCCGATTTAGTTTCTAGCGATTGTTGGTCGGCATTTTCAAAGGTTAGCTCGGTTAATAGCGCGAAGTGATCAGAACCGTATTTAGCTAATCGTTTTATACGCTTTACTTTAAACCCTTCGCTGTGAAATAAATGATCCAGCGGCCAGCGCATAAAAAAGTAACTAGCATGAAACGTGTTGTAAAAGCCACGGCCTTTACGGGGGTCTAATAAGCCACTAATTTGCATAAACAAACGAGTGCTGCGCGACCAAGCTACGTCGTTTAAGTCGCCTGCAACTATGGTTGGCCGTGTTGGGTTTTTAAGTGCTTTTGCTACCATAATTAGCTCTGAGTCGCGCGGCCGCGATGAGTCTTCTTCGGTGGGGCTTGGTGGCGCTGGGTGAATAAAGTGCGCTTGCATTTTAACCCCTTGTGCACTTGCAAATAAAATATGAATTGACGGTATGTCGTCTTCTATTAGCTGGCATATTTGTGCGTCAAATATTTTAAATTTACTGTATAGGTGCATGCCGTAACGGTTGTCTTTAGGGCACTCTATGTAATATGGATAGTCTTTTTTAAGTACTGATAACTTATTTTGCCACCAGCTGTCACTTTCAAGGGTAATAAGCAGGTCGGGTTGATGCTGATTAACCAAGCTAATTAATTGCTCACTGTTATGGTTCGACATAAGTACATTTGCCGACATAATTCTTACACTGTGCGCAATGTGTTTTGAGGCGCTTTGCACTTCTTTTTTTGCCAGCCAAGTATATGGGTATATCCACTTTCCCTGTAAAAACAGAATTAATACAGCGCCTGCAACAATATACAAAAAGTCTGTGGCGTTATTAAATGCAAAGTACCCAGCAACACATGCTATAAAGCTTGCAATATAAAACACTTGTAAGCGAATAAAGTCGCAACCACGCACCAGGTAATGCTGGCTATACGCCATAGGTAATAGCGTTATAAATAATAAAAAGCTTGTTATTATTGCCAGCGTAATAAACATTTAAATTCCTGTTGGTTGCTTATCGACTCAAAATAGACAGTATTTCGCGCGTGTCGTGTACCATATGAATAATAGTACGATCTACCTCTATGCGTACAGTACCTTTATCTCGGTATCTGTCTATTACTTTGGCACGCTTATAAATATCACGCTCTAAAATATCACCTCTGTGGTAACTTTTATGCCAACCCGGTGGTGTCCACCCTTGACGAATAAGTTTTTTAGCTTCTTTTTTAGATAAGTGGTTATCGTGGCGATCATATTTTTTATGGTGTTTTTTCCACTCATGCTTATTTGAATAGTGTTTTTTATTATGGTGCTTTTTATTGTAGTGCTTGTTTGAGCCATGCTCGTATTTACTATGTTTATTATGGTGCTTATCATAATAATCATCTTTGTCGTGCTTTGCTTGTGCGTTAAATGAGCTCAACATTAAAATAATTAATGCGCTATAAATGGTTTTATACATAGTTAATCTCTGCTTTAGTTAATAACGCAAGATTAACAAGTTAGCCTGAACATTATATGAAACTCTGTATAAATTAATCTTAACGCTGCTTATATTGCGTTTTACAATGGCTGCGCATAATGGCGGGATCACGCAGCTTTAAATGTTTGGTTTTGCGCCCAGCGTGGCGTTTTCGCCATACTTTAAAGCTGCCGCTGGCAATATTTTGGCGCATAAAAACCACCAACTGCGAATAGTTTAAGCCATAAAGTTGCTCTATTGCTTCAAACGGGGTTCTATCCTCCCATGCCATTTCTATAATGCGCGATTGCTGCTGGGCGTTAAACATAGTTATTTTCTCTTTAAAAAATAACTAATACGAAGCACTAAAATTGCACGATCAATTTAACTTAAGCCATATAAAATAGAGATATATTTAATTACGGTTATTTTTTATCATTATTTTAGAAGAAGAAAGTTTAAGTGTATGATATTAAATATATCTATAACCAAGTATAGAGAAGTTAACTATGTTTACAAAGCTGCCACGCTGGGTTGAATATGGCGCATTTACACTGGCATTTATTGCCGGCATTGTGAACGCCGTGGGTTTATTAGGATTTGAACATCAGGCTATTTCTCATTTGTCGGGCTCTGTTACTTTATTTGGCATTAAATTAATGAGTGATGGCAGTGCGGCATTATTACTGTTTAGTATCATAATTAGCTTTATGCTTGGCTCTGCGTTGTCGGGGTTTTTACTCAACGGTGGTTCGTTAAAGTTAGGCCGACATTACGATACTTTATTGTTTATTGAAGGGTTATTACTACTAGCCAGTGCCTACTTACTTTATAGCTCCTTTGTTTATGGCATAGTGCTGGCATCTGCCGCTTGTGGTTTACAAAATGCGCTGGCAACCAATTACAGTGGCGCAGTAGTACGTACTACACATTTAACCGGTATTTTTACCGACCTTGGTTTAATGATGGGCCGCGCATTAAAAGGCGATGCTGTAGATGGCCGAAAATTCATGGTGTTTTTACTGATCACCCTAGGTTTTTTATGCGGTGGTGTAATTGGGTTTATGCTATTTGAATTGTTTTCTGTAGCAACTTTAGTAGTACCGGCTGTTATGTGCTTTATTTTATCAATTACTTATCGGCTTTATCGTTTACGCAATACCGTTTAACGCAAGTTATTTCAATACGTTTGCCTAACGCTTACCATAGCACTATTGCCATATAATCAATGTGTAGGAATATATGAAACGCCATTACTTACCCCCTTTGCTGTTACTCTCTCAGCTACCACTTATAGCCATTGCCAAGCAAAATGATGCTCAGCCAATTGAGCGCATAACAACCACTGCGTCGCGTGTTGAGGCGCTTAGTACACAGTTACCCGTAATTATTAGCGTGCTCAATGAAGCACAATTAAATGCCATTGCTCCTACGCATATTGAAGAAGCCATGCAAAGAGTCGCTGGCGCAAATATACAACGCGGTAATGGCCAAGAATATTTACCCGCGCTGCGCTCACCTGTTTTATCCGGCGCAGGTGCCTGTGGTGGTTTACTCACACTTGAGGATGGTATTGCACTAAGAGCAGCTGGGTTTTGTAATATAAACGAGTTGTTTGAAGCACATAGCGAAATGGCGCAGCGTATAGAGGTACTTAAAGGCCCTGGTTCTGCCCTGTATGGCTCAAATGCGGTGCATGGGGTTATTAACGTGATCACCCCAGATACAACGCAAGATGGCGGCTTAATCGGACTAGATTATGGCTCGTTTGGCTATAACCGCTATAAATTACGTGCTGGCCACGATATGGGCAGCAGTGGGTTAGGTATTAACGCCAGCATTACTGACGACAGCGGCTATCGCGATGATGAAAGCGTAAAACAACAAAAGGTAAACTTACGTCACCGGTATAATAATAGCGATTTAGCGCTTACTTCTGGGCTTACTTATACCCATTTAGATCAACAAACCGCAGGCTTTATTACTGGCCTTAAAAGCTATAAAGACGAGAGCATAGCCCAACAAAACTTTGATCCGGATGCGTTTAGAAAAGCACGTTCGTTACGAGTATGGAGTAACGCCACTTGGCAACTAAATGACGATACGCTCTCAACAACGGTGTATTTTCGTAACCAAAGTATGGACTTTTTTAAGCATTTTTTACCTGGTACGCCACTAGAGTACAACAGTCAAACCGGTGTGGGGCTGCAGTCGCTTTATCAACATCAGCTAGAGGATAATATTAAGCTTAACTTTGGCCTAGATGGCGAATACACCCGCGCCGACTTTTTACAAAGTCAAAACAAGCCAACTCAAGGCTCGGCATTTTTAGTTGCTACAGTACCCCAAGGTAAGCATTACGATTACGACGTAAATGCCACCTTATATGCACCTTTTGCCAGTGTTGATCTGCAACTAAACGATTGGTTAGTGACTCTTGGCGCTCGTTATGAGCACATGCAATACGACTACACTAATAACATGTTAACGGGGCGCACGAAAGAAGACGGTACAGAGTGCGGATTTGGTGGTTGCCGATATAGCCGCCCTGCAAGTACAAAAAATAATTTTAGTAACTTATCGCCAAAACTTGGGGTTAGCTATCAGTACACTGTTAATAACCTGCTTTATGCTAACTTTTCGCGTGGCTACCGAGCGCCACAAGCCGCCGAGTTATATCAGTTACAACGCCAGCAAAACACCACTAATTTAAGTGCCGAAATAGCTAATAATGCTGAGTTTGGCTTAAAAGGCGTTTATCAAAATAGTCGTTATAATTTATCGGTTTATGCTATGAGTAAGCACCATACTATTTACCGCGACAGCGACTTTTTTACCGTGAATAATGGCAGCTCGCGCCACCGCGGGATTGAGCTTGAACTTGAGCATGCTCTCACCTCAACTTGGTCAGTTAACTTTGCAGCCAGTTATGCCAAGCATAGTTATACTAATGAGCAAATACTCAATAATATCAATATTAAAGATAATGATGTTGATACCGCCCCGCGTAAAATTGCCAATTTAGATTTAACCTGGCAGGCGTTTAATAACGCCAATGTGGCACTGCAATGGCATCATGTTGGTCGTTACTATACCGATCCTGAAAACTTACACAGTTATGACGGGCATGACATTTTAAGTTTACGAGCACAGTGGCAAATAACAAATAACTTAGCGCTTGCAGCGCGTATTATTAACTTAACCGATACCGCTTATGCCGAGCGCGCCGATTACACTAGCTTTACCGGCGACCGCTACTTTCCAGGGCGGCCACGTAACGCCATGATCTCAGCAATTTATAGCTGGTAAACATCCAGATCGCTCATGTAACGCATGGGCGATTTTTTCATTACTTTTTTAAACATAGTAATAAACGCACTCACCGACTCATAACCTAATAGCTCCGATACCTGCTGCACACTTTGCTGATTAGATAACGCCTGCAGTGCAATTATAATATGCAATTGAGTGCGCCATTTACCAAAGGTCATACCGGTTTCTTTTTTTATTAACCGCGCTAAAGTACGTTCAGTTAAAGCAAATTGCTGTGCCCATTGTGGCAATGTTTTACGGCTATAAGGCTGGCTAATAAGTTGATTGCTCATGTTTTTAATAACACTGTTTTTTGATAGTACAAAGTCTAAAGGTTGAATTGGCATATCCACCAGCTGATCAAATAATACCTGTGCAAGCCGTGCGGTTTTACCCGTTAAGCTATAGTTTTGCTGATTACTTGCCAAACTAAGCATTAACTCTTTTATTAATGGGCTAATGGTTAATGTACAGGCTGTACTTGGCATACCTTGTAAGTTTGCATCAATAAATAAGTGGCATAAATGCGCATTATCAGATGCTCTATTACTGTGCTCTACATTTGCCGGGATCCAAATGGCGCTATAAGTAGGCACCATCCACATTTTTGTTGCCACTTCACAGGTAACATAACCGTGCAGGGCTAAAATTAACTGCCCTTTTGGATGAGTATGCAGCGGAATTTCACGGCTAAGCTGGGCATATTCTATTTTAGCAATAACCGGCTGCGGCATGATTTCAAAGTTTTTTATTTCATTCCAATCTTGGGGAAGCTGCATTTTGTCTGTTTTTAGTTATTTAATGTCTCTTTTACTAAATTATAGTGGTGACTTAGCCTTTATACTAGTCTCTATTGCTTCTTGCTAAATAACCAACCTGCTAGGACGTTTACCTTGTTAACTCAACAATCTCAATCTCGCTTATCTTACGCATTATTAGTACTGGGAATTTTACTTATTGCCAGTAACTTACGTGCGCCAGTGACTGGTTTAGCCCCCGTGCTGGACCAAATAATTCTTAGTTTTAATTTAAGCGCATCACAAGCCGGTATGCTTACCACCTTACCGTTAATTGCATTTGCTTTAGCAAGCCCATTAGCCACTAGTTTAGCTAAAAGACAAGGCTTAGAAGTGTCGCTTTTTATTGCCCTTATTTTAATTGGCTTAGGCTTAGCATCGCGCATGATAGATTCTGTGCCGGTACTTTATTTAGGCACCGCCGTCATTGGGGTCGGCATTGCGATAGGTAATGTGCTGTTACCGAGTTTAATTAAGCGCGACTTTGCACACAAAGTGGCTGTAATGACCTCGGCGTATGTGCTTGCTATGGGTATTTTTGGCGGTAGTTACTCAGCGTTAATTATTCCCCTTGCCGAATATAAACAAATGGGCTGGCAAATTGCTTTAGCCAGTTACGCGTTAATTACTTTAATAAGTTTATTTATTTGGTTACCGCAATTAAAGCTACGCACCAAACCGACTAAAGATCTGGTAGAAAACACCGGTGACGTTAAAGTGTGGCGCCAAGCCCTTGCGTGGCAAATTACCTTGCTACTTGGCTGTAACTCGTTATTTACTTATATAATTATTGGCTGGTTGCCAAGCATTTTAATAGACAGTGGCCACAGCGCACAACAAGCGGGTGCGCTGCAAGGCTCATTTCAGGTAGCTTCGGCTTTACCCGGTATTATCTTAATTCCCTTATTAGCAAAACTAAAAGATCAGCGCGTACTCACCTTTGTTTTAGGAGTGTTGGCAAGCCTGTCGTCGATTGGACTGTTGTATATGCCAGACTATGCGTCTGTGTGGTCAATCACTATGGGGTTTTGCTCGGGTGCATGCTTTATATTGGGCTTGTCGTTTATTAGTTTACGTACTCACGACTCACATCAAGCTGCGGCACTTTCTGGTATGGCGCAGTGTATTGGTTATTTACTTGCCGCTACTGGGCCTATTATTGCAGGTGCGCTGCATAGTTATTTTGGTAACTGGGCATCTACTTTATGGTTTTGCGCAGGTGCGAGCGCGCTATGTGCGGTGTTTGGTTATTTAGGCGGGCGTAATATTACTATGCGCAACAAAGCGTAAGCGTTAATTAAAAGTGGGCGGTGTAATCATTTGCCCACTTTTATAACTAATTATAGTTTAGTACTTTTTATATATTTAGCTTAAACAGCGCCAATACATTCAACCTCTACAACTGAATTTAGTGCTAACGCTTTTACTGCAAACGCACTGCGCGCAGGATATGGCGGGGTAAAGTATTCAGCATATATTTTATTAAACATTTTAAAGTCATTTATGTCGGTTAGCATAACCGTACACTTTACTATGTTTTTCATACTGTAATTATGCTGCTCTAGGGTGCTTTTTATATTTTCGAGCGTTTGCTTAGTCTCTGCTGCAAAACCACCTTGTGCTAGTTTACCACTGCTTGTAAGCCCAATTTGACCCGACATATACAAGGTATTATCGACCCTTACAATTTGCGAAAAAGGTAAACTTGCTGAGGCCGCATTTAAGTGCTCAATATCACTGTTTTTTGCATTAGCAAAACCATTGCTCAATACACTGGCGAATAAGGTAATTAATGTTATTTTTTTCATCATAAACCTAATTTTTTGGGGTGGTGGCAAATGCAGGCACTTGCACTAAATCGTTCAACCAACTAACGCTAGACTGACACTAAATTTGCGCTACTGGCGTAAACTCATCGCGTTGATCAACCGCCCCTATTCTAAGGCCATATACACGGTTTTCTGTCGCTTCGTTGGTAGCATAAAGTGAGGTGCCACAATTACCACAAAACCCTTGCGCACGTTTATTACCACTTTGCGCCGTTTTTATATATTCTTTAGGCTTACCTTGCGTAAAAGTAACGCCGTTAGGCTCACTCATTATTACCGCTCTAAATGGCCCACTCGACATGCGTTGGCAATCACTACAGTGGCACACTAATAGCGTGTTACTTTGTGTTTTCGCTTGGTATTTTATGTCGCCGCAGTAACAGCTTCCAGTTATGTTCATTTTATATATCCATTATTTTTAACGAGCTCCACCCTTAAGGGTGCTTCGGTATTACACGAGTTTTATACTAAATGTGTACCTGCATAGCAATAAAACACCACAGCCTAAAGCAACTATTTAGTGCCTCTAAATTTATGGTAAATACTGTTTAAACCAACGAAATAAATTAAAAAAGCGTGATTTAGCAATATGCTTATCAGCACTGTTTTTATTAAGCGCATCACGGCGCGCTTGCGCTATATTTGCTTTAGCAGCAAAGCGCAAGCGTTGCTCATTACTAAGATCGTCTTCAAAGTTAAGCTGTAACTTTTTTACCTCACGGCTACGTTTCATTGAACTACACATAGTACTACCTCAAAAAGGCTATTAACCTAATTAGTAGACAGGCTATGTGCGTTTTTTATTTCATAGGATGTTCAATTCAACACGCCTGTAACACTTTAAGCTAACTTAATAAGCCTAAATTGCTTTTTACCACGCTGCATTACCCAAAAACGATCAAACAGCGGAAAATCTAACTGTGCGTGCTCATCTGTAATGGCCTCGCCATTAATTTTAATCGCATTCGCGTTTATTAACTCACGTGCAGTACGCTTTGAGCTGGCCAGTTCACTTTTAACTAGTAACTCAGCAATATTAATTTTCGCGTCGCTAATAGCGTGTACGGCGAGCCCATCTTGCTCTAATTGCTCAAGCTCTGCCAAGGTGAGTGTTTGTACTTGGCCGTTAAACAATAATTGCGTAATGCGCTGCGCGCTTGCTAAGCCTTGTTCGCCATGTACAAAGCGGGTTAATTGCTCGGCTAAAATACCTTGCGCTTGAGGCTTTTGTTGGCTGGTAATGTCATTCGCTTCAATGGCTTCAATTTCTTTTACCGATAAAAAGGTGTAAAAACGCAAAAAGTTGTATACATCGGCATCGTCACAATTTAACCAAAATTGGTAAAAGCGATACGGTGAGGTTTTTTTCGGATCAAGCCAAATTGCGCCGCCTTCCGTTTTACCAAACTTAGTACCGTCTGATTTAGTAATAAGTGGCAAAGTTAATCCATATACAGTTTGCTTATTTAAGCGGCGGGTTAAATCAATCCCACTTACTATATTCCCCCACTGATCGTTGCCGCCAATTTGCACACTACAACCCAGTTCGCTATTTAATTTAGCAAAGTCGTACGACTGCAATAAAGTGTAACTAAATTCAGTAAACGATAAACCTTGATCAGGGCGTTGCAAACGTTGCTTTACCGACTCGCGGTTGATCATATTATTAATTGAAAAGTGCTTACCTACATCGCGAAAAAAATCCAACACTTCAATACCGCTAAACCAGTCGGCATTATTTTTTAATTGAATTGGCTCGCTTAAATGCGGGTTCATTACGCTCTCTACTTGTGAGCTTAAATCTGCTACCCAACCTTGTACGGTTTCTTTACTGTTTAAGCTGCGCTCGGTGGCTTTAAAGCTTGGATCGCCAATTAACCCGGTTGCGCCACCAATTAATGCCACCGCTTTATGACCGGCATCATTAAAACGCTTTAGCATTAGCAAAGGTACTAAGTGGCCAATATGTAAACTGCCCGCGGTAGGATCAAAACCACAATACACAACTTGTGAAGTTGCTAATAACTGCTCAAGCTGCGCTAAATCGCTAACCTGAGAAACCAGGCCGCGATGTGTAATATCTTCCAGTAATTGTGTTGTCATTGTATTTATCCCACACACATGTGTTAATTAGTTAGGGTAAAAATACTAATTAAAGCTGCTACACAACCATATATCCCTAAAGGGATAGAAAGTACTTTATATTAATCAATTTAAGTAGAAGCGCTGTTTAACGGTGCGAAAGTAGTATTAAGGCAAGGCAAATATTTATGCTAACTAATCTTACTCACTAGTGATTAAGTGGTTTAAAAACAGCTGAAAAAACTCACTCAACGAAGACACTTTTAATTGTGCGTAAATACGTTTACGGTGGTTTTTAACTGTACCTAAGGTGATATTTAATTGCTTAGCAATATCGTTAGAGTCGCAGCCTTGCACTAATAGCATAGCTATTTGTCGCTCGCGGGTGGTAAGTTGCTCGTTGGCAAAGGTAGCTAAGCCACGCTCAATTAATTGCCCTGTAGCTGTGGTAGTTAAAGGCCCAAGCAATAATAAGTTATTGCCCCAATGTTGGCGGCATAATGCTTTTATAAGGCTAAAATGAGCTATTAAGGTGCTTTTTTGTGCGGCGCTAAAGCGTTGTTTGCTTTCTAAAAAGCCTAAATAAATAACAATCCAGCGGCTCTCATCTGTGCGCACACTTATACTTAGTTCATCTACCCAACCGGTTTCGTTATAAAACTGTTGCTGGTATTGGGTATAAGCTGCTAAGTCTTTATTTGCGCTGATATCGACTAACCGATACACACCTTCATGGCCACTTTTTGACAGTTCAATATAAAAGGGATCGTTAATAAACGAATTGGTTAAATAGCGCTGAAACAATAACTCGCGTCGAGTATCTATCGAGTCGTATAAATAAATGGGGTGTTTATGGGCTCTACAGCCTAAAATCACCGCGCAGTCAAATTGCACTAAATGAGCAATGTAATTAACTATTTTTTGTGCAAAACCAGTTGAATTGATTGCTTCAACACATTGCGCAATTAGCTCATTTTCAGTGGGTTTTGCAATCATTACTACCACGGTGTTTTAGTTAAATTAAAAGTTTAATTGGCGTTAGCATTATAAAAATTTGCCTGTTTAATACTGGCAAAATCATTAAAACGCACGCCATGTTCGCGCATTACATTTAGCACTTTTTTACTTAGCATTTGGCGTAAATAAAATGGCTGATTTGGCACAAAGTGATGAATACTATGGGTTTTACCAAAGTTAAAACAAAACAAGTGAAACGGCATAAATACCCGACTGGTTAACACATGGGTTTGCTCCAGCATATTGGTTACACCGCCATAGTAATGCATGCACGAGGTAACAAAATTTAGCGAGCTCGAGCGCACAATATTAGGTACAATTAACACCACCATTAAAAACTCAAATAGCGACATAGTGCTTAATAACCAAGCCGGCGAGCTTTGTGCAAGCCCAGTAAATAAATTAACGCCATGAAATATAATTACGCTGTATAAAACAATAAAGTAAGCGGTGGTAATAGGAAAACCGGCATTAAATATCTTAAAAAAGTGAAAGCCTTTAATTTCTTTAGAAAAACGTTTGGCGTTAATTAATAAGCCTAATAAGCCATCCACAATAACCAACGCGCGTAACAAAGGATTTTTAATACCGTTACCCACTAAGCGCTCTTCTAGGTCTTGTTGTGTGCCTGAAGTTTTATGATGGTGTAAATGTAACTTACGACGATACCAAGGGCTGATAGTATTAGGGCGCATTAACCACACGGTTAGCATCATAAAATTATGCATAAATGGCTGATTACTAAAATACTGTTTATGAATTAAATCATGCTCTAACTCATGCGAAATAGATGCAGCCATAGCAGCTAAAATAATACATAACCACGCAGGAATAATGGCTAAATAATATAAAAAGCCAACCCCAACTAATGCCCCAAGAGATAACAGTAAAATAACCAATCCCAAGGTATTTTGATGCGTTAATAATGGATGCTTAGCGCGTAGCTTCGCCTCTTCAGCCTTAATAGCTTTAACAATGGCTTGAATATTTTCTTTTGCACTTAAATGAGTCATAAATTACAACCGATCAATTATGTTGGGGCGGATAATACCCGAACTGGTAAAAAAAACACCTTTGAGAGTACTTTCTTATGCTCTTTGATACTAGTTGCTAATGCTTTTACACGCTAATTACTGCAAAAACAACACGGGCGCCTCTTCTATTAGCGCCCGTAATTTATTTAATCCTAGCGTGAGCTAAGTTTATGTTAGTTTTTTTGCTGTGCAGCTAAATAGTCAATCGCCAGCTGGCTCATTGCTTTAGTGCCCACTTTAAGCGTTGACTCGTCAACATAAAAATACGGCGAATGGTTGGTTGGTGCTGTTTTTACATCTTGCCCTGTTGGCGTGCCGCCTAAAAACAAAAATAAACCCGGTACTTGCTGCGCATAAAAAGCAAAGTCTTCTGCGCCGGTTACTTTTGGCACATCAAACAGGTTATCTTTACCTACTATATTTTTAAGTGTTGGCAACATTTGCGCGGTAAGCTCTGGGTTATTCACCGTTACTGGGTAACCTTTAAAAATATTTACCTGTGCTTCGGCTCCCGACGCTTTAGCAATATGCGTAGCTGTAGTGGTTAATTTTTCAAAAATTTGTTGGCGGTTATCCATATCAAAATTACGAATAGTGCCTACCATTTCTACACTATCGGGAATAATATTGTTACGTACGCCGCCGGCTATTTTACCAAACGAGATAATGGCAGGCTCTTTAGTTATATCTATTTGACGACTAACAATATGATTAACCCCTGAGACAATTTGTGCAGCAACTGAAATAGGATCGACCCCACCCCAAGGCGATGAACCATGCGTTTGCTTACCTTTTACCGTTATTTCGAAGCGATCCGCACTGGCCATAATTGGGCCACTACGATAACCAATTTGGCCGCTGTTTAATCCCGCCATAACATGAATGCCAAACGCCACATCGGGTTGATACTTTTTAAATATCCCCTCTTTTAACATTAACTCAGCTCCGCCCTCTTCGCCTTGTGGCGCGCCTTCTTCTGCTGGCTGAAACACAAACATAATATCGCCGTGTAATTCATTTTTTACAGCGGCTAATACTTCAGCTGCACCCATTAGCATAGCCACATGCGTGTCGTGCCCACAGGCATGCATAACCCCAACATCAACCCCATTATACTTGGTAGTTACCAGTGATTTAAAAGGCACATCAGCTTTTTCGGTTACTGGCAGTGCATCCATATCGGCACGCAGCATTACTGTTGGCCCCGACTTACCGCCTTTTAAAATCCCCACTACACCTGTGTAAGCAATGTCAGTTTCAACCTGCATCCCTAAGGCTTTTAAATGGCGTGCTACAATCGCAGCGGTACGTGTTTCGCGGTTACTTAACTCAGGGTGCTGATGAAAATCGCGACGCCATTCAATCACCTTATCTTCAACCTGATTTATCTGTTTATCGATATTAATATTGGCACTGGCATTAAATGCCCCTAGGCTTGCTAAGCCAATAGCTAATGAGATTAATGAGCGTTTCATCTGTGTTCCTTTTTATTATCTGCCTTTAGCAACACTGTGCAGTGCTGTTATAGAAAATTTTGACGTGAGTAAGTAGATAATGCGCAATGCACTGAGCAATGCAAATAATTACCCGGCTATTTTGAGTTATTATGCAAAACATTTAATAAACTACATAGTAACTAAAACTCACTAGAGTAAAAACACCAATAAAAAATGACGCTGTTTAGCGTCATTTTTGTTTAACTTTATTTTATATATTTACAATATAACTAGGGCGTTTTAACTGCTTTTTCTGGCGAGCTAAATACACCTTTAACAACTTGCCAAGTAACCGCTAATGCGCCCACCATAAATACTACATCACCAATGGTGCGCACCCAGCGTAGCGTTACCAAAGTATCGCTTTGCATTAATGCTTCGCTACGTGCATACCAAAGTCCCTCTGATGCGCTGGCAATAAATTGAATAATACCAACCGGTAATAAGCTAGTGAATAGCATTAACGCTAGCCCTATATTCATCCACCAAAAAGAGGTTTTCATTAAGCCTTCATCAAATTTTAAATGCGGGCGAATGTATCTTAATATGAGTAGTGTAAAGCCCAGCGCTAAAAAGCCATAAACGCCAAACAAAGCTGCATGAGCATGTGTTGCTGTGGTATTAAGTCCTTGAATATAATACAAAGCAATTGGTGGGTTGATCATAAAGCCCAGCACACCTGCACCTAACATATTCCAAAATGCAACGGCTACAAAATACATTATTGGCCATTTAACATTTTCCATCCAAGGCGCACGCGTTTTTAATTTATAATGCTCCCATGCTTCATGACCAAGCACTATAAGTGGCACTACTTCAAGCGCACTAAAAGTTGCACCTACAGCCATAACGGGTGTAGTTGTACCCGAAAAGTACAAGTGATGGAAAGTCCCCGGAACACCGCCTAACATAAACAACGAAGCCGACGCTAACGAAGCCACTGTAGCCATACGTTTAGACACTAAACCCATATTAAAAAATATAAAGGCCAGTGCTGTTGTGGCAAATACTTCAAAGAAACCTTCTACCCATAAATGCACAATCCACCAGCGCCAATATTCCATTACTGAAATATGCGTACGCTCGCCGTAGAAAAAACCCGCACCATAAAATAAGCCAATCGCAATTACCGACAGCATAAATAAAACCAGTAAGTTTTTATCACCCTCTTTATTTAAAGTGGGTGTAATACAACGCATCATTAATACTAACCACAGCAATATTCCAACAAATTTACCAATTTGCCATAGTCGTCCTAAATCAATGTATTCATAGCCCTGATGGCCTAACCAAAAGTTTAGTTCTGGCGGCATTATTTGCGCAATTGCTAAGTACTGACCAATAAACGAGCCAACTACTACCAATACTAACGCCCAAAACAATACATCAACACCCAGCTTTTGAAACTTAGGATCTTCGCCACCATTAATAATTGGGGCTAAAAATAAACCAGCCGCTAAAAAGCCTGTTGCAATCCAAAATAACGCCGACTGAATATGCCAAGTTCGCACTAAACTATAGGGGAACCATTCAGAGGTTTGCACGCCATAAAAGCCCTGCCCTTCAACGGTATAATGAGCGGTAAATGCCCCTACAAATATTTGAAAGGTAAACAAAGCTACAATTAAAAATAAGTATTTACCTAAAGATTTTTGCGAAGGCGTTAAGTTAAAAGATAAAATAGGATCTGTTTTTGGCACGATTGGCTCTTCGTCATCCTGCCTGCGTAAAAATGCCCACGCCCACACTAATGCTCCAATTCCTGCAACCAGTAACACAATACTGACCAGCGACCATACTATGTTTTCGGTAGTGGGTTTATTATCAATTAACGGCTCATGCGGCCAGTTATTGGTATAGGTTGCATTCCCATCTAAACGCTCAGTAGATGCCGCCCAAGCCGTCCAAAAGAAGAACTCGTTTAAACGTGCCCTGCGCTCAGCACTGGGCAAAGTAACTTCTTTCATTGCATAGTTAGCACGGGTTTGCTGCAGCTCAGCTGCACCACCAAACAACGCATTATAATAATCACTGGTTTGCGCTATTGCCTGCATACGTCGCGATGACAAGCTCACAGTGTTGGTTTTTGTATTATAAGTATTTGTTCTATAATCTTTTTTAAGATCATAGCGCAGCATATGCTGTTGTTGCTCATTGAGTTCATCGTATGCTGTGCCAAATTGATCTTCTGCAGCTAAATTTAACCAACTGACTAACTCGCGATGCAACCAGTCAGCTGTCCAATCTGGCGCTTGATAAGCTCCATGCCCCCAAACCGAACCTAATTGCATGCCACCAACAGATTGCCACGCAGTTTGCCCGTCAAGTATTTGCTCTTCTGTGGTTAACACTTTGCCACTTTCTGATACAAACGCGGCTGGTATTGGCGGTGCTTCACGGTAAATTTCTGTGCCGTAGTAACCTAATAATGAAAAGGTGACTGCGACGACCCCTAAAAGGGCCCACCATAACCTTTTATATTCTCTCATTATTACTCTCCTGTTAAATGTACATGACGCAATTTTATAGCGAAGCTTTATATTACTGATGTAACTATTGATAACTTATAAAGCGATCTTTGCAAATCAATAAACTAGTAAGCCGCTTTAGCAACTGATAGTTATTTGTGATACGACAAATTACTTTCAGCTTACTCTTAACATACAGTAAATATCTGAGCAGAATATGTGTCCAGATCAACATAATCGCCGTTAGCGACAATAAAAAAGATTACACAATAGAGTTTTAAAGTTACTTAATGAGTGTTGTGCAAAAATTAAGTGCACTAGGCTATATTAATAACCCCAAGGAAAGGTGGTGGGTTCAAGCTAAATCGTGCTAGAACATATAAAGATGTATTCAATGCTTTGCACAAGCAAAGGAAGCTTTTTAGTTACTGAGATCAGTACACGATGAGTGGTTTTATAAACGAAGAAAATAAAACGGTATTTAATAAAATACCGTTTACTCCGCTGCTACTATTAAAATCAGCCTACGGCTACTTGAATGCCTTTTTCTTCAAGCTCATTACGGACACTTTCTGGAAAAGCGCTATCGGTTATAATTATATCAAAGCATTCAATATCGAGTGCGTGGAAGGTGCCGATCTTTCCATATTTAGAAGAATCAGATATTAAAATTATCTTTTGTGCAGCCTTAGCAACTGCTTTTTTAATGATAACTTTTGGTTCACTCGGCGTAGAAAGTCCTCGTAAGTTCCAAGATGAAGTAGAAACAAACGCAACGTCTATATTCATGCCATTTAAAAAATCGGCCACTTTGCTGCCCACACTCGATTGATTGTCACGATCGACACGGCCACCTGTATGGTAAAGTTCACTCGAACTATGTTTCATTAAATACATGGCAATCATAAAGTCGTTAGTAATAAAGAGTAAATCATTTCGAGGTGCTAAATGACGTGCAATTTCAAGTGAAGTGGTACCAGCATCAAGATAAACCGATGTATTTTCAGGCACAAATTGACTTGCTAGTTTGCCAATTACTGCTTTTTCTGCTGCATTCTGGTGCGCTTTCGCGTCATGAGATGGCTCATTATGTAATATTGTAGTTAACTGCACTCCCCCTGATACCGATAATACTTTGCCATCTTTTTCTAACTTTGCAATATCACGACGAATAGTCATGTGAGATACCGCAAGATTATCAACTAATTCATTGATACTAATAACATCTTGCTGTGAAAGTAATGATAAAATTATTTTATGGCGCTCTGCTGGGATCATAATGGCTAATGTCAGTTATTATTTTGTAGCTATCTTATCAACTCAACCTGCAACTGTGAAGTTATGCTTGTTATTGTTAAATAACTTTATTTTTCTGCAATTTCATTCGTACTTTCAACAATTTTTATATTTTTTCATGCCTAAAATGTTATCAATTGGTAAGTTATGTGAACAAACTGCTTGACGACATTAAATTCCAAACATATAGTCACAACAATTAACGAGGATTAACACATAGAGCCGATATCTCAATAAAGGAAAGTACATGAACAATCAAATACCCTTCAATAAAAAATTACTTACTGGCGTATTACTGGCAGGTCAACTTTGTTTTATAAATAGTGTTGCTGCACAAGAAAATGGCTCAAATACCAATGAAAGACTCGAACAGCTTATTATAAAACAACAGCAGCAATTAGAAGCTTTAAAGCAAGAAGTTAACCTACTAAAAAACAGAAGCAATGATAATGTAGACGTCACTATGCAAGCGCCTGCAATACCACAAAGTAAGGTAGTTCATGCCGACCCTAAGGCTAAAACTAAGCTTGTTGTATCTGGCTGGGTAAACCAAATGCTATCGGTTGTTGATGATGGTGAAAGCGTTGATGCTTACATTGTTGATAATGACTTTGCTGAAAGCAGAATTAAATTTTTAGGTACTGTTGCAGCCAGTGATGATATGACTATAGGCGCAAAAATTGAGCTTACTATTGCACCTAATAAATCTGGTAACGTAAGTCAAACGAACCAAGATGTTAATAATATTTTCGATCAACGATACACAGAGGTGTACCTAGAAAGTCAGCGCTACGGTAAGCTTTCGTTAGGTAAAGGCTTCACCCCGTCACATTCAAGCGCTTTAAGAGATTTATCAGGCACAGCACTTATTGCTAGTGCAAACGTGACGGATCAAGCTGGCGGTTTATTTTTTAGAGAGCGTAATAGTGGCGCTTTAACTGACATTAGGATCCTAGATGGTTTTAATAGTTTTGATGGCCTAAACCGACGCAACCGCCTGCGTTACGATACACCTACTTTTAATGGCTTTAGCTTAGCTACATCTATTATTAGCGATAGTCGATACGATGCAACGCTATCGTACGAAGGACAAGCTAACGGGCTTAAAGTGATTGGCGCAGCCGCTATTGCTGAACCTAATTTGACCAATGCTGATTTACAATATGATGGCTCTGTTTCGGTACTTCATGAAAATACAGGGTTAAATTTAACGCTCTCTGGTGGTATGTTAGAGCGTGAAAACCAAGATAACCCTAGTAATCTATTCGCTAAATTTGGTTTAATTAAAAATTATACGAGCTATGGCCAAACCGCTTTCTCGCTTGATTACACACGCTCAAAACACCTACCTAATGAAGGAAGCGAAAGTACAGCCTATGGGTTAAGCACTGTGCAACAATTAAATAAATTCGGTACTGAAGTGTATGCCTCATACCGCATCTATTCACTAGATTTAGATATGGGCAGCGATGTTAACGATATTCAGGTGCTATCTGTAGGAGCAAGGGTGAAATTTTAATGAACATATTAAATAAAAAAACGCGACAAATATTCCTACTCCTTGGCGTAATTATGCTTGCTGGCTGTAGTGGTCTTAAACCTTATCAATGGCATGATGAACGTGAAGAGGGTTTAAAAACAGGCCTTTTTAGCGGCGCTGATGGCGAGTTTGTTATTTTAGATAATACTAACGAAAAAATAACCGTAAAATAAACGAATTCAAAATATGACATAACAAAGCTAATCACACTTTTACCCGTTAAATGTATGATTAGCTTTAGTTAAGACGTGTTGACCTTGGCAGTATTAAGCCATTTAAAACAAATTATATTTACCTCCTTCCATAGCTACTATTTTTAACTACCTATATTCCACATAAATTCACAACACAACCTAATACTTTAAAGTACTAATCTATGACTAAATGGTCGGTTTTATAAGCTAAAGTGCTTGACGACCAAATCACCTTAACATATAGTCACAATAGTTAACTATATTTAACACGAAGCACATACACGTTTAAAACGAGGTGAATAGATGAATGAACAACCAATCAAATCAGTCGCTGTTATAGGCCTTGGTTCCATGGGAATGGGCGCAGCTCAGTCGTGTGTACGTGCAGGACTTGATGTATACGGTGTTGATTTAAACCTTGAAGCGCTAAAAACATTAAAAGAATATGGCGCTAAAGCGGTATCAAGCAACGCGAATGATTTTGCCAAAGACCTAGATGCGGTACTTTTACTGTTAATTAATGCAAAACAAGTAAAGTCTGTATTGTTTGACTCTGGCCTTGCTCGCGCCCTTAAGCCAAACACAGCCGTTATGGTATCAGCTACTATTTCTGCCCAAGATGCTAAAGACATTGCAGCGGGTTTAGCTGAGTATCAGCTTATTATGTTAGACGCCCCGGTATCTGGCGGCGCAATAAAAGCAGCTAGCGGTGAAATGACTATTATGGCATCAGGCTCAGCAGCAGCCTTTACTAAACTTGCGCCTATTTTAGAGGCAACCGCCGCAAAAGTTTACAACATAGGCCTTGAAATAGGGCTAGGCGCAACGGTAAAAATTATTCACCAGCTATTAGCGGGTGTACATATAGCAGCAGGTGCTGAAGCAATGGCATTAGCTGCACGGGCAAATATTCCTTTAAATCTTATGTACGATGTTGTAACAAATGCAGCCGGTAATTCGTGGATGTTCGAAAACCGCATGAAACATGTGGTTGACGGTGACTATTCTCCTAACTCTATGGTTGATATTTTTGTTAAGGATTTAGGCTTAGTTTCAGAAACCGCGCGAGATCTCGAGTTCGAACTTCCTCTCACTAGCACCGCGCTTAACATGTTTACCAGCGCCAGTAATGCCGGTTTTGGTAAAGAAGACGACAGTGCCGTTATAAAAATTTTTAAAGGTATTGAGTTACCTGGTGTGGAGAGCTAATTATGTTACTTGGTGTAATTGCAGACGACTTTACCGGAGCAACCGACATTGCTGGTTTCCTCGTTGAACATGGTATGCGTACGGTACAACTTAACGATGTACCTCACTGTAACACTGT